>NZ_JBJQMA010000005.1:0-205850 GCF_046486065.1 Escherichia sp. WS547
GGGCTTACCAATATGGGCCAGAATTGCTGACCAGTTATCGTGAGAGTAATTCATCGGCACGTTAAATCATATCAGGCGTAATACCACAACCCTTAAGTTAGCGCTTATGGGATCACTCCCCGCCGTTGCTCTTACTCGGATTCGTAAGCCGTGAAAACAGCAACCTCCGTCTGGCCAGTTCGGATGTGAACCTCACAGAGGTCTTTTCTCGTTACCAGCGCCGCCACTACGGCGGTGATACAGATGACGATCAGGGCGACAATCATCGCCTTATGCTGCTTCATTGCTCTCTTCTCCTTGACCTTACGGTCAGTAAGAGGCACTCTACATGTGTTCAGCATATAGGAGGCCTCGGGTTGATGGTAAAATATCACTCGGGGCTTTTCTCTATCTGCCGTTCAGCTAATGCCTGAGACAGACAGCCTCAAGCACCCGCCGCTATTATATCGCTCTCTTTAACCCATTTTGTTTTATCGATTCTAATCCTGAAGACGCCTCGCATTTTTGTGGCGTAATTTTTTAATGATTTAATTATTTAACTTTAATTTATCTCTTCATCGCAATTATTGACGACAAGCTGGATTATTTTTGAAATATTGGCCTAACAAGCATCGCCGACTGACAACAAATTAATTATTACTTTTCCTAATTAATCCCTCAGGAATCCTCACCTTAAGCTATGATTATCTAGGCTTAGGGTCACTCGTGAGCGCTTACAGCCGTCAAAAACGCATCTCACCGCTGATGGCGCAAATTCTTCAATAACTCGTAAAAAACGAATTATTCCTACACTATAATCTGATTTTAACGATGATTCGTGCGGGGTAAAATAGTAAAAACGATCTATTCACCTGAAAGAGAAATAAAAAGTGAAACATCTGCATCGATTCTTTAGCAGTGATGCCTCGGGAGGCATTATTCTTATCATTGCCGCTATCCTGGCGATGATTATGGCCAACAGCGGCGCAACCAGTGGATGGTATCACGACTTTCTGGAGACGCCGGTTCAGCTCCGGGTTGGTTCACTCGAAATCAACAAAAACATGCTGTTATGGATAAATGACGCGCTGATGGCGGTATTTTTCCTGTTAGTCGGTCTGGAAGTTAAACGTGAACTGATGCAAGGATCGCTAGCCAGCTTACGCCAGGCCGCATTTCCAGTTATCGCCGCTATTGGTGGGATGATTGTGCCGGCATTACTCTATCTGGCTTTTAACTATGCCGATCCGATTACCCGCGAAGGGTGGGCGATCCCGGCGGCTACTGACATTGCTTTTGCACTTGGTGTACTGGCGCTGTTGGGAAGTCGTGTTCCGTTAGCGCTGAAGATCTTTTTGATGGCTCTGGCTATTATCGACGATCTTGGGGCCATCATTATCATCGCATTGTTCTACACTAATGACTTATCGATGGCCTCTCTTGGCGTCGCGGCTGTAGCAATTGCGGTACTCGCGGTATTGAATCTGTGTGGTGCACGCCGCACGGGCGTCTATATTCTTGTTGGCGTGGTGTTGTGGACTGCGGTGTTGAAATCGGGGGTTCACGCAACTCTGGCGGGGGTAATTGTCGGCTTCTTTATTCCTTTGAAAGAGAAGCATGGGCGTTCTCCAGCGAAGCGACTGGAGCATGTGTTGCACCCGTGGGTGGCGTATCTGATTTTGCCGCTGTTTGCATTTGCTAATGCTGGCGTTTCACTGCAAGGCGTCACGCTGGATGGCTTGACCTCCATTCTGCCATTGGGGATCATCGCTGGCTTGCTGATTGGCAAACCGCTGGGGATTAGTCTGTTCTGCTGGTTGGCGCTGCGTTTGAAACTGGCGCATCTGCCTGAGGGAACGACTTATCAGCAAATTATGGTGGTGGGGATCCTGTGCGGTATCGGTTTTACTATGTCTATCTTTATTGCCAGCCTGGCCTTTGGTAGCGTAGATCCAGAACTGATTAACTGGGCGAAACTCGGTATCCTGGTCGGTTCTATCTCTTCGGCGGTAATTGGATACAGCTGGTTACGCGTTCGTTTGCGTCCATCAGTTTGACAGGACGGTTTACCGGGGAGCCATAAACGGCTCCCTTTTCATTGTTATCAGGGAGAGAAATGAGCATGTCTCATATCAATTACAACCACTTGTATTACTTCTGGCATGTCTATAAAGAAGGTTCCGTGGTTGGCGCAGCGGAGGCGCTTTATTTAACTCCACAAACCATTACCGGACAGATTCGAGCGCTGGAAGAGCGCCTGCAAGGCAAATTATTTAAACGCAAGGGACGTGGTCTCGAACCCAGCGAGCTGGGAGAACTGGTCTATCGCTATGCCGATAAAATGTTCACCTTAAGCCAGGAAATGCTGGATATTGTGAACTATCGCAAAGAATCCAATTTATTGTTTGACGTTGGCGTGGCTGATGCACTTTCCAAACGCCTGGTCAGTAGCGTACTTAACGCCGCAGTGGTAGAAGGCGAGCCCATTCATCTTCGCTGCTTCGAATCCACCCACGAAATGCTGCTGGAGCAATTAAGTCAGCATAAACTGGATATGATCATTTCTGACTGTCCGATAGACTCTACGCAGCAGGAAGGCCTGTTCTCCGTGAGAATTGGCGAATGTGGCGTGAGTTTCTGGTGTACAAATCCACCACCAGAAAAACCGTTCCCGGCTTGTCTGGAAGAACGGCGACTTTTGATTCCTGGGCGACGTTCAATGTTAGGGCGCAAATTGCTTAACTGGTTTAACTCCCAGGGATTAAACGTAGAAATCCTCGGCGAGTTTGATGATGCCGCTTTGATGAAAGCTTTTGGTGCGATGCACAATGCAATCTTCGTTGCCCCAACGCTTTATGCATATGACTTTTATGCCGATAAAACTGTCGTAGAAATTGGTCGCGTCGAGAATGTGATGGAAGAGTACCATGCTATTTTTGCTGAGCGGATGATTCAGCACCCGGCGGTACAGCGAATCTGCAATACGGATTATTCTGCGCTTTTTAGTCCAGCGGTGCGTTAATCGGCAGCTCCCCCAAAGTTAAGGTGGGGGAGATAGATTAGTTGTACATTACCACGATTTTGACTCGGCTCATTATTTGCCCGCTTGAGACATTGTTTCCATATGTACGCGGGCGAATAAATAGAGGAATCTGATTACTTCCTTCATGGGGATGCTGAAAAGAGTAGTAATTGCTGGTAATGACTCCAACTTATTGATAGTGTTTTATGTTCAGATAATGCCCGATGACTTTGTCATGCAGCTCCACCGATTTTGAGAACGACAGCGACTTCCGTCCCAGCCGTGCCAGGTGCTGCCTCAGATTCAGGTTATGCCGCTCAATTCGCTGCGTATATCGCTTGCTGATTACGTGCAGCTTTCCCTTCAGGCGGGATTCATACAGCGGCCAGCCATCCGTCATCCATATCACCACGTCAAAGGGTGACAGCAGGCTCATAAGACGCCCCAGCGTCGCCATAGTGCGTTCACCGAATACGTGCGCAACAACCGTCTTCCGGAGACTGTCATACGCGTAAAACAGCCAGCGCTGGCGCGATTTAGCCCCGACATAGCCCCACTGTTCGTCCATTTCCGCGCAGACGATGACGTCACTGCCCGGCTGTATGCGCGAGGTTACCGACTGCGGCCTGAGTTTTTTAAGTGACGTAAAATCATGTTGAGGCCAACGCCCATAATGCGGGCTGTTGCCCGGCATCCAACGCCATTCATGGCCATATCAATGATTTTCTGGTGCGTACCGGGTTGAGAAGCGGTGTAAGTGAACTGCAGTTGCCATGTTTTACGGCAGTGAGAGCAGAGATAGCGCTGATGTCCGGCGGTGCTTTTGCCGTTACGCACCACCCCGTCAGTAGCTGAACAGGAGGGACAGCTGATAGAAACAGAAGCCACTGGAGCACCTCAAAAACACCATCATACACTAAATCAGTAAGTTGGCAGCATCACCTACCTCAATGTGTATCACAATATCCATATTCTTTGTGGGGGAGTCTGGAGATTGAGTAGATATTCTTGTTCAGAATGTATCAGCCGATGGTTCTACGATTCTTAAGCCACGAAGAGTTCAGATAGTACAACGGCATGTCTCTTTTGACTATCTGGCAACCGGCAGTGTGTTCTCTCACGCATCACAAAAGCAGCAGGCATAAAAAAACCCGCTTGCGCGGGCTTTTTCACAAAGCTTCAGCAAATTGGCGATTAAGCCAGTTTGTTGATCTGTGCAGTCAGGTTAGCCTTATGACGTGCAGCTTTGTTTTTGTGGATCAGACCTTTAGCAGCCTGACGGTCCACGATCGGTTGCATTTCGTTAAATGCTTTCTGTGCAGCAGCTTTGTCGCCAGCTTCGATAGCTGCGTATACTTTCTTGATGAAAGTACGCATCATAGAGCGACGGCTTGCGTTGTGCTTACGAGCCTTTTCAGACTGAATGGCGCGCTTCTTAGCTGATTTGATATTAGCCAAGGTCCAACTCCCAAATGTGTTCTATATGGACAATTCAAAGGCCGAGGAATATGCCCTTTTAGCCTTCTTTTGTCAATGGATTTGTGCAAATAAGCGCCGTTAATGTGCCGGCACTCGTTACGTAGTGATGGCGCAGGATTCTACCAGCTTGCGGGGTGTGAATACAGCTTTTCCGCGATAAAAATTGCAGCAGGCGGTCAGTTTCTTCCCGTGATTTGCGCCATGGCAATGAAAAGCCACTTCTTTCTGATTTCGGTACTCAATCGCCGGTTAACCTTGACCGCTGTACAAGGTATACTCGGACGATTTTCACTGTTTTGAGCCAGACATGAAGCTGATACGCGGCATACATAATCTCAGCCAGGCCCCGCAAGAAGGGTGTGTGCTGACTATTGGTAATTTCGACGGCGTGCATCGCGGTCATCGCGCGCTGTTACAGGGCTTGCAGGAAGAAGGGCGCAAGCGCAACTTACCGGTGATGGTGATGCTTTTTGAACCTCAACCACTGGAACTGTTTGCTACCGATAAAGCCCCGGCAAGACTGACCCGGCTGCGGGAAAAACTGCGTTACCTTGCAGAGTGTGGCGTTGATTACGTGCTGTGCGTGCGTTTCGACAGGCGTTTCGCGGCGTTAACCGCGCAAAATTTCATCAGCGATCTTCTGGTGAAGCATTTGCGCGTAAAATTTCTTGCCGTAGGTGATGATTTCCGCTTTGGCGCTGGTCGTGAAGGCGATTTCTTGTTATTACAGAAAGCTGGCATGGAATACGGCTTCGATATCACCAGTACGCAAACTTTTTGCGAAGGTGGCGTGCGCATCAGCAGCACCGCCGTGCGTCAGGCCCTTGCGGATGACAATCTGGCTCTGGCAGAGAGTTTACTGGGGCACCCGTTTGCCATCTCCGGGCGTGTAGTCCACGGTGATGAATTAGGGCGCACTATAGGTTTCCCGACGGCGAATGTACCGCTGCGCCGTCAGGTTTCCCCGGTGAAAGGGGTTTATGCGGTAGAAGTGCTGGGCCTCGGTGAAAAGCCGTTACCCGGCGTGGCAAACATCGGAACACGCCCAACGGTTGCCGGTATTCGCCAGCAGCTGGAAGTGCATTTGTTAGATGTTGCAATGGACCTTTACGGTCGCCATATACAAGTAGTGCTGCGTAAAAAAATACGCAATGAGCAGCGATTTGCGTCGCTGGACGAACTGAAAGCGCAGATTGCGCGTGATGAATTAACCGCCCGCGAATTTTTTGGGCTAACAAAACCGGCTTAAGCCTGTTATGTAATCAAACCGAAATACGGAACCGAGAATCTGATGAGTGACTATAAATCAACCCTGAATTTGCCGGAAACAGGGTTCCCGATGCGTGGCGATCTCGCCAAGCGCGAACCCGGAATGCTGGCGCGTTGGACTGATGATGATCTGTACGGCATCATCCGTGCGGCTAAAAAAGGCAAAAAAACCTTCATTCTGCATGATGGCCCTCCTTATGCGAATGGCAGCATTCATATTGGTCACTCGGTTAACAAGATTCTGAAAGACATTATCGTGAAGTCCAAAGGGCTTTCCGGTTATGACTCGCCGTATGTGCCTGGCTGGGACTGCCACGGTCTGCCGATCGAGCTGAAAGTCGAGCAAGAATACGGTAAGCCGGGTGAGAAATTCACCGCCGCCGAGTTCCGCGCCAAGTGCCGCGAATACGCGGCGACCCAGGTTGACGGTCAACGCAAAGACTTTATCCGTCTGGGCGTGCTGGGCGACTGGTCGCACCCGTACCTGACCATGGACTTCAAAACTGAAGCCAACATCATCCGCGCGCTGGGCAAAATCATCGGCAACGGTCACCTGCACAAAGGCGCGAAGCCAGTTCACTGGTGCGTTGACTGCCATTCTGCGCTGGCGGAAGCGGAAGTTGAGTATTACGACAAAACTTCTCCGTCCATCGACGTTGCTTTCCAGGCAGTCGATCAGGATGCACTGAAAGCAAAATTTGCCGTAAGCAACGTTAACGGCCCAATCTCGCTGGTAATCTGGACCACCACGCCGTGGACTCTGCCTGCCAACCGCGCAATCTCTATTGCACCAGATTTCGACTATGCGCTGGTGCAGATCGACGGTCAGGCCGTGATTCTGGCGAAAGATCTGGTTGAAAGCGTAATGCAGCGTATCGGCGTGACCGATTACACCATTCTCGGCACGGTAAAAGGTGCGGAGCTTGAGCTGCTGCGCTTTACCCATCCGTTTATGGGCTTCGACGTTCCGGCAATCCTCGGCGATCACGTTACCCTGGATGCCGGTACCGGTGCCGTTCACACCGCGCCTGGCCACGGCCCGGACGACTATGTGATCGGTCAGAAATACGGCCTGGAAACCGCTAACCCGGTTGGCCCGGACGGCACTTATCTGCCGGGCACTTATCCGACGCTGGATGGCGTGAACGTCTTCAAAGCGAACGACATCGTCGTTGCGCTGCTGCAGGAAAAAGGCGCGCTGCTGCACGTTGAGAAAATGCAGCACAGCTATCCGTGCTGCTGGCGTCACAAAACGCCGATCATCTTCCGCGCGACGCCGCAGTGGTTCGTCAGCATGGATCAGAAAGGTCTGCGTGCGCAGTCACTGAAAGAGATCAAAGGCGTGCAGTGGATCCCGGACTGGGGCCAGGCGCGTATCGAGTCGATGGTTGCTAACCGTCCTGACTGGTGTATCTCCCGTCAGCGCACCTGGGGTGTACCGATGTCACTGTTCGTGCACAAAGACACGGAAGAGCTGCATCCGCGTACCCTTGAACTGATGGAAGAAGTGGCAAAACGCGTTGAAGTCGATGGCATCCAGGCGTGGTGGGATCTCGATGCGAAAGAGATCCTCGGCGACGAAGCTGATCAGTACGTGAAAGTGCCGGACACATTGGATGTATGGTTTGACTCCGGATCTACCCACTCTTCTGTTGTTGACGTGCGTCCGGAATTTGCCGGTCACGCAGCGGACATGTATCTGGAAGGTTCTGACCAACACCGCGGCTGGTTCATGTCTTCCCTAATGATCTCCACCGCGATGAAGGGTAAAGCGCCGTATCGTCAGGTACTGACCCACGGCTTTACCGTGGATGGTCAGGGCCGCAAGATGTCTAAATCCATCGGCAATACCGTTTCGCCGCAGGATGTGATGAACAAACTGGGCGCGGATATTCTGCGTCTGTGGGTGGCATCAACCGACTACACCGGTGAAATGGCCGTTTCTGACGAGATCCTGAAACGTGCTGCCGATAGCTATCGTCGTATCCGTAACACCGCGCGCTTCCTGCTGGCAAACCTGAACGGTTTTGATCCAGCAAAAGATATGGTGAAACCGGAAGAGATGGTGGTACTGGATCGCTGGGCCGTAGGTTGTGCGAAAGCGGCACAGGAAGACATCCTCAAGGCGTACGAAGCATACGATTTCCACGAAGTGGTACAGCGTCTGATGCGCTTCTGCTCCGTTGAGATGGGTTCCTTCTACCTCGACATCATCAAAGACCGTCAGTACACCGCCAAAGCGGACAGTGTGGCGCGTCGTAGCTGCCAGACTGCGCTATATCACATCGCAGAAGCGCTGGTGCGCTGGATGGCACCAATCCTCTCCTTCACCGCTGATGAAGTGTGGGGCTACCTGCCGGGCGAACGTGAAAAATACGTCTTCACCGGTGAGTGGTACGAAGGCCTGTTTGGCCTGGCAGACAGTGAAGCGATGAACGATGCGTTCTGGGACGAGCTGTTGAAAGTGCGTGGCGAAGTGAACAAAGTCATTGAGCAAGCGCGTGCCGACAAGAAAGTGGGTGGCTCGCTGGAAGCGGCAGTAACCTTGTATGCAGAACCGGAACTGTCGGCGAAACTGACCGCGCTGGGCGATGAATTACGATTTGTCCTGTTGACCTCCGGCGCTACCGTTGCAGACTATAACGACGCACCTGCTGATGCTCAGCAGAGCGAAGTACTCAAAGGGCTGAAAGTCGCGTTGAGTAAAGCCGAAGGTGAGAAGTGCCCACGCTGCTGGCACTACACCCAGGATGTCGGCAAGGTGGCGGAACACGCAGAAATCTGCGGCCGCTGTGTCAGCAACGTCGCCGGTGACGGTGAAAAACGTAAGTTTGCCTGATGAGTCAATCGATCTGTTCAACAGGGCTACGCTGGCTGTGGCTGGTGGTAGTCGTGCTGATTATCGATCTGGGCAGCAAATACCTGATCCTCCAGAACTTTGCTCTGGGGGATACGGTCCCGCTGTTCCCGTCGCTTAATCTGCATTATGCGCGTAACTATGGCGCGGCGTTTAGTTTCCTTGCCGATAGCGGCGGCTGGCAGCGTTGGTTCTTTGCCGGTATTGCGATTGGTATTAGCGTGATCCTGGCAGTGATGATGTATCGCTCGAAGGCCACGCAGAAGCTAAACAATATCGCTTACGCGCTGATTATTGGCGGCGCGCTGGGCAACCTGTTCGACCGCCTGTGGCACGGCTTCGTTGTCGATATGATCGACTTCTACGTCGGCGACTGGCACTTCGCCACCTTCAACCTTGCCGATACTGCCATCTGTGTCGGTGCGGCACTGATTGTGCTGGAAGGTTTTTTGCCTTCTAGAGCGAAAAAACAATAATAAACCCTGCCGGATGCGATGCTGACGCATCTTATCCGGCCTACAGATTGCTGCGAAATCGTAGGCCGGATAAGGCGTTTACGCCGCATCCGGCAAAAATCCTTAAATATAAGAGCAAACCTGCATGTCTGAATCTGTACAGAGCAATAGCGCCGTCCTGGTGCACTTCACGCTAAAACTCGACGATGGCACCACCGCCGAGTCTACCCGCAACAACGGTAAACCGGCGCTGTTCCGCCTGGGTGATGCTTCTCTTTCTGAAGGGCTGGAGCAACACCTGTTGGGGCTGAAAGTGGGCGATAAAACCACCTTCTCGTTGGAGCCAGATGCGGCGTTTGGCGTGCCGTCACCGGACCTGATTCAGTACTTCTCCCGCCGTGAATTTATGGATGCAGGCGAGCCAGAAATTGGCGCAATCATGCTTTTTACCGCAATGGATGGCAGTGAGATGCCTGGCGTGATCCGCGAAATTAACGGCGACTCCATTACCGTTGATTTCAACCATCCGCTGGCCGGGCAGACCGTTCATTTTGATATTGAAGTGCTGGAAATCGATCCGGCACTGGAGGCGTAACATGCAGATCCTGTTGGCCAACCCGCGTGGTTTTTGTGCCGGGGTAGACCGCGCTATCAGCATTGTTGAAAACGCGCTGGCCATTTACGGCGCACCGATATATGTCCGTCACGAAGTGGTACATAACCGCTATGTGGTCGATAGCTTGCGTGAGCGTGGGGCTATCTTTATTGAGCAGATTAGCGAAGTACCGGACGGCGCGATCCTGATTTTCTCCGCACACGGTGTTTCTCAGGCGGTACGTAACGAAGCAAAAAGTCGCGATTTGACGGTGTTTGATGCCACCTGTCCGCTGGTGACCAAAGTGCATATGGAAGTCGCCCGCGCCAGTCGCCGTGGCGAAGAATCTATTCTCATCGGTCACGCCGGGCACCCGGAAGTGGAAGGGACAATGGGCCAGTACAGTAACCCGGAAGGGGGAATGTATCTGGTCGAATCGCCGGACGATGTGTGGAAACTGACGGTCAAAAACGAAGAGAAGCTCTCCTTTATGACCCAGACCACGCTGTCGGTGGATGACACGTCTGATGTGATCGACGCGCTGCGTAAACGCTTCCCGAAAATTGTCGGTCCGCGCAAAGATGACATCTGCTACGCCACGACTAACCGTCAGGAAGCGGTACGCGCCCTGGCAGAACAGGCGGAAGTTGTGTTGGTGGTCGGTTCGAAAAACTCCTCCAACTCCAACCGTCTGGCGGAGCTGGCCCAGCGTATGGGCAAACGCGCGTTTTTGATTGACGATGCGAAAGACATCCAGGAAGAGTGGGTGAAAGAGGTTAAATGCGTCGGCGTGACTGCGGGCGCATCGGCTCCGGATATTCTGGTGCAGAATGTGGTGGCACGTTTGCAGCAGCTGGGCGGTGGTGAAGCCATTCCGCTGGAAGGCCGTGAAGAAAACATTGTTTTCGAAGTGCCGAAAGAGCTGCGTGTCGATATTCGTGAAGTCGATTAAGTCATTAGCAGCCTAAGTTATGCGAAAATGCCGGTCTTGTTACCGGCATTTTTTATGGAGAAAACATGCGTTTACCTATCTTCCTCGATACTGACCCCGGCATTGACGATGCCGTCGCCATTGCCGCCGCGATTTTTGCACCCGAACTCGACCTGCAACTGATGACCACCGTCGCGGGTAATGTCTCGGTTGAGAAAACTACCCGCAATGCCCTGCAACTGCTGCATTTCTGGAATGCGGAGATTCCGCTCGCCCAAGGGGCCGCTGTGCCACTGGTACGCGCACCGCGTGATGCGGCATCTGTGCACGGCGAATCGGGAATGGCTGGCTACGACTTTGTTGAGCACAACCGAAAGCCGCTCGGGATACCGGCGTTTCTGGCGATTCGGGATGCCCTGATGCGTGCACCAGAGCCTGTTACCCTGGTGGCCATCGGCCCGTTAACCAATATTGCGCTGTTACTTTCACAATGCCCGGAATGCAAGCCGTATATTCGCCGTCTGGTGATCATGGGTGGTTCTGCCGGACGCGGCAACTGTACGCCAAACGCCGAGTTTAATATTGCTGCCGATCCAGAAGCTGCTGCCTGTGTCTTCCGCAGTGGTATTGAAATCGTCATGTGCGGTTTGGATGTCACCAATCAGGCAATATTAACTCCTGACTATCTCTCTACACTGCCGCAGTTAAACCGTACCGGGAAAATGCTTCACGCCCTGTTTAGCCACTACCGTAGCGGCAGTATGCAAAGCGGCTTGCGAATGCACGATCTCTGCGCCATCGCCTGGCTGGTGCGCCCGGACCTGTTCACTCTCAAACCCTGTTTTGTGGCAGTGGAAACTCAGGGCGAATTTACCTCAGGCACGACGGTGGTTGATATCGACGGTTGCCTGGGCAAGCCAGCCAATGTACAGGTGGCATTGGATCTGGATGTGAAAGGCTTCCAGCAGTGGGTGGCTGAGGTGCTGGCTCTGGCGTCGTAACCTGTCACATGTTATTGGCATGCAGTCATTCATCGACTCATGCCTTTCACTGATATCCCTCCCTGTTTATCATTAATTTCTAATTATCAGCGTTTTTGGCTGGCGGCGTAGCGATGCGCTGGTTACTCTGAAAACGGTCTATGCAAATTAACAAAAGAGAATAGCTATGCATGATGCAAACATCCGCGTTGCCATCGCGGGAGCCGGGGGGCGTATGGGCCGCCAGTTGATTCAGGCGGCGCTGGCATTAGAGGGCGTGCAGTTGGGCGCTGCGCTGGAGCGTGAAGGATCTTCTTTACTGGGCAGCGACGCCGGTGAGCTGGCCGGAGCCGGGAAAACAGGCGTTACCGTGCAAAGCAGCCTCGATGCGGTAAAAGATGATTTTGATGTGTTTATCGATTTTACCCGTCCGGAAGGTACGCTGAACCATCTCGCTTTTTGTCGCCAGCATGGCAAAGGGATGGTGATCGGCACTACGGGGTTTGACGAAGCCGGTAAACAGGCGATTCGTGACGCCGCCGCCGATATTGCGATTGTCTTTGCCGCCAATTTTAGCGTTGGCGTTAACGTCATGCTTAAGCTGCTGGAGAAAGCAGCCAAAGTGATGGGTGACTACACCGATATCGAAATTATTGAAGCACATCATAGACATAAAGTTGATGCGCCGTCAGGCACCGCACTGGCAATGGGAGAGGCGATCGCCCACGCCCTTGATAAAGATCTGAAAGATTGCGCGGTCTACAGTCGTGAAGGCCATACCGGTGAACGTGTGCCTGGCACCATTGGTTTTGCCACCGTGCGTGGAGGTGACATCGTTGGCGAACATACCGCGATGTTTGCCGATATTGGCGAGCGTCTGGAGATCACCCATAAGGCGTCCAGCCGCATGACATTTGCTAACGGTGCGGTAAGATCGGCTTTGTGGTTGAGTGGTAAGGAAAGTGGTCTTTTTGATATGCGAGATGTGCTTGATCTCAATAATTTGTAACCACAAAATGTTTATGATGATGCAAAAATAACACATTTAATTTATTGATCATAAAGGGCTTTAATTTTTAGCCCTTTTATTTTTGGTATTATGTTTTTAAATTTCATGTAAGTGCTAAAAATTACACGTTTTGTCTTCTGTTTTTGTTGTTTTAATGTAAATTTTGACCATCTGGTCCACTTTTTTCTGCTCATTTTTATTTCATGCAATCTTCTTGCTGCGCAAGCGTTTTCCAGAACGGGTTATATGATCTTTTTGTCGCTTAATGTCTGTAAAACATGCATGAGCCACAAAATAATATAAAAAATCCCGCCATTAAGTTGACTTTTAGCGCCCATATCTCCAGAATGCCGCCGTTTGCCAGAAATTCGTCGGTAAGCAGATTTGCATTGATTTACGTCATCATTGTGAATTAATATGCAAATAAAGTGAGTGAATATTCTCTGGAGGGTGTTTTGATTAAGTCAGCGCTATTGGTTCTGGAAGACGGAACCCAGTTTCACGGTCGGGCCATAGGGGCAACAGGTTCGGCGGTTGGGGAAGTCGTTTTCAATACTTCAATGACCGGTTATCAAGAAATCCTCACTGATCCTTCCTATTCTCGCCAAATCGTTACTCTTACTTATCCCCATATTGGCAATGTCGGCACTAATGACGCCGATGAAGAATCTTCTCAGGTACATGCACAAGGTCTGGTGATTCGCGACCTGCCGCTGATTGCCAGCAACTTCCGTAATACCGAAGACCTCTCTTCTTACCTGAAACGCCATAACATCGTGGCGATTGCCGATATCGATACCCGTAAGCTGACGCGTTTACTGCGCGAGAAAGGCGCACAGAATGGCTGCATTATCGCAGGCGATAACCCGGATGCGGCGCTGGCGTTAGAAAAAGCCCGCGCGTTCCCAGGTCTGAACGGCATGGATCTGGCAAAAGAAGTGACCACCGCAGAAGCCTATAGCTGGACACAAGGGAGCTGGACGTTGACCGGCGGCCTGCCAGAAGCGAAAAAAGAAGACGAGCTGCCGTTCCACGTCGTGGCTTATGATTTTGGTGCCAAGCGCAACATCCTGCGGATGCTGGTGGATAGAGGCTGTCGCCTGACCATCGTTCCGGCGCAAACTTCTGCGGAAGATGTGCTGAAAATGAATCCAGACGGCATCTTCCTCTCCAACGGTCCTGGCGACCCGGCCCCGTGCGATTACGCCATTACCGCCATCCAGAAATTCCTCGAAACCGATATTCCGGTCTTCGGCATCTGCCTCGGTCATCAGCTGCTGGCGCTGGCGAGCGGTGCGAAGACTGTCAAAATGAAATTTGGTCACCACGGCGGCAACCATCCGGTTAAAGATGTGGAGAAAAACGTGGTGATGATCACCGCCCAGAACCACGGTTTTGCGGTGGATGAAGCAACATTACCTGCAAACCTGCGTGTCACGCATAAATCCCTGTTCGACGGTACGTTACAGGGCATTCATCGCACCGATAAACCGGCGTTCAGCTTCCAGGGGCACCCGGAAGCCAGCCCTGGTCCACACGACGCCGCGCCGTTGTTCGACCACTTTATCGAGTTAATTGAGCAGTACCGTAAAACCGCTAAGTAATCAGGAGTAAAAGAGCCATGCCAAAACGTACAGATATAAAAAGTATCCTGATTCTGGGTGCGGGCCCGATTGTTATCGGTCAGGCGTGTGAGTTTGACTACTCTGGCGCGCAAGCATGTAAAGCCCTGCGTGAAGAAGGTTACCGCGTCATTCTGGTGAACTCTAACCCGGCGACCATCATGACCGACCCGGAAATGGCTGATGCGACCTACATCGAGCCGATTCACTGGGAAGTGGTACGCAAGATTATTGAAAAAGAGCGCCCGGACGCGGTGCTGCCAACGATGGGCGGTCAGACGGCGCTGAACTGTGCGCTGGAGCTGGAACGTCAGGGCGTGTTGGAAGAGTTCGGCGTCACCATGATTGGTGCCACCGCCGACGCGATTGATAAAGCAGAAGACCGCCGTCGTTTCGACGTAGCGATGAAGAAAATTGGTCTCGAAACCGCGCGTTCCGGTATCGCGCACACCATGGAAGAAGCGCTGGCGGTTGCCGCTGACGTGGGCTTCCCATGCATTATTCGTCCATCCTTTACCATGGGCGGTAGCGGAGGCGGTATCGCTTATAACCGCGAAGAGTTTGAAGAAATTTGCGCCCGCGGTCTGGATCTCTCCCCAACCAAAGAGTTGCTGATTGATGAGTCGCTGATCGGCTGGAAAGAGTACGAGATGGAAGTGGTGCGTGATAAAAACGACAACTGCATCATCGTCTGCTCTATCGAAAACTTCGATGCGATGGGCATCCACACCGGTGACTCCATCACTGTCGCGCCAGCCCAAACGCTGACCGATAAAGAATATCAAATCATGCGTAATGCCTCGATGGCGGTGCTGCGTGAAATCGGCGTTGAAACC
Organism: Escherichia sp. WS547; assembly: GCF_046486065.1. NCBI lineage: Bacteria > Pseudomonadati > Pseudomonadota > Gammaproteobacteria > Enterobacterales > Enterobacteriaceae > Escherichia > Escherichia sp. WS547. The sequence goes on from NZ_JBJQMA010000005.1 coordinate 15,035, forward strand.
GGCGGTTCCAACGTCCAGTTTGCGGTTAACCCGAAAAACGGTCGCCTGATTGTTATCGAAATGAACCCGCGCGTGTCGCGTTCTTCCGCGCTGGCGTCGAAAGCCACCGGCTTCCCGATTGCCAAAGTAGCGGCGAAACTGGCGGTAGGTTACACCCTCGACGAGCTGATGAACGACATCACCGGCGGGCGTACTCCGGCCTCCTTCGAGCCGTCTATCGATTACGTGGTTACCAAAATTCCTCGCTTCAACTTCGAGAAATTCGCCGGTGCTAACGACCGTCTGACCACTCAGATGAAATCTGTTGGCGAAGTGATGGCGATTGGTCGCACGCAACAGGAATCCCTGCAAAAAGCATTGCGCGGCCTGGAAGTGGGCGCGACTGGCTTCGACCCGAAAGTGAGCCTGGACGACCCGGAAGCGTTGACCAAAATCCGCCGCGAACTGAAAGATGCAGGCGCAGAGCGTATCTGGTATATCGCCGATGCTTTCCGCGCGGGCCTGTCCGTAGACGGCGTGTTCAACCTGACCAACATTGACCGCTGGTTCCTGGTACAAATTGAAGAGCTGGTGCGTCTGGAAGAGAAAGTCGCAGAAGTGGGCATCACTGGCCTGAACGCTGAATTCCTGCGCCAGCTGAAACGCAAAGGCTTTGCCGATGCGCGTCTGGCAAAACTCGCGGGCGTGCGTGAAGCAGAAATCCGCAAGCTGCGCGACCAGTATGACCTGCACCCGGTTTATAAGCGCGTGGATACCTGTGCGGCAGAGTTCGCCACCGACACCGCTTACATGTACTCCACTTATGAAGAAGAGTGCGAAGCGAATCCGTCTACCGACCGTGAAAAAATCATGGTGCTTGGCGGCGGCCCGAACCGTATCGGTCAGGGTATCGAATTCGACTACTGCTGCGTACACGCCTCGCTGGCGCTGCGCGAAGACGGTTACGAAACCATTATGGTTAACTGTAACCCGGAAACCGTCTCCACTGATTACGACACTTCCGATCGCCTCTACTTCGAGCCGGTAACTCTGGAAGATGTGCTGGAAATCGTGCGTATTGAGAAGCCGAAAGGCGTTATCGTCCAATACGGCGGTCAGACCCCGCTGAAACTGGCGCGCGCGCTGGAAGCGGCTGGCGTACCGGTTATCGGTACCAGCCCGGATGCTATCGATCGTGCAGAAGACCGTGAACGCTTCCAGCATGCGGTTGACCGTCTGAAACTGAAACAACCGGCGAACGCCACCGTTACCGCTATTGAAATGGCGGTAGAGAAGGCGAAAGAGATTGGCTACCCGCTGGTGGTACGTCCGTCTTACGTTCTCGGCGGTCGGGCGATGGAAATCGTCTATGACGAAGCTGACCTGCGTCGCTACTTCCAGACGGCGGTCAGCGTGTCTAACGATGCGCCAGTGTTGCTGGATCATTTCCTTGATGACGCAGTAGAAGTTGACGTGGATGCCATCTGCGACGGTGAAATGGTGCTGATTGGCGGCATCATGGAGCACATCGAGCAGGCGGGCGTGCACTCCGGTGACTCTGCATGTTCGCTACCAGCCTACACTTTAAGTCAGGAAATTCAGGATGTGATGCGCCAGCAGGTGCAGAAACTGGCCTTCGAATTGCAGGTGCGCGGCCTGATGAACGTACAGTTTGCGGTTAAAAACAACGAAGTCTACCTGATTGAAGTTAACCCGCGTGCGGCGCGTACCGTTCCGTTCGTCTCCAAAGCCACCGGCGTACCGCTGGCAAAAGTGGCGGCGCGTGTGATGGCTGGCAAATCGCTGGCTGAGCAGGGCGTAACCAAAGAAGTTATCCCGCCGTACTACTCGGTGAAAGAAGTGGTGCTGCCGTTCAACAAATTCCCGGGCGTTGACCCGCTGTTAGGGCCAGAAATGCGCTCTACCGGGGAAGTCATGGGCGTGGGCCGCACCTTCGCTGAAGCGTTCGCCAAAGCGCAGCTGGGCAGCAACTCCACCATGAAGAAACACGGTCGTGCGCTGCTTTCCGTGCGCGAAGGCGACAAAGAACGCGTGGTGGACCTGGCGGCAAAACTGCTGAAACAGGGTTTCGAGCTGGATGCGACCCACGGCACGGCGATTGTGCTGGGCGAAGCGGGTATCAATCCGCGTCTGGTGAACAAGGTGCATGAAGGTCGTCCGCACATTCAGGACCGCATCAAGAATGGCGAATATACCTACATCATCAACACCACTTCAGGTCGTCGCGCGATTGAAGACTCCCGCGTGATTCGTCGCAGTGCGCTGCAATATAAAGTGCATTACGACACCACCCTGAACGGTGGTTTCGCTACCGCGATGGCGCTGAATGCCGATGCGACTGAAAAAGTAATTTCGGTGCAGGAAATGCACGCGCAGATCAAATAATAGCGTGTCATGGCGGATATTTTTCATCCGCTAATTTGATCGAATAACTAATACGGTTCTCTGATGAGGACCGTTTTTTTTGCCCATTAAGTAAATCTTTTGGGGAATCGATATTTTTGATGACATAAGCAGGATTTAGCTCACACTTATCGACGGTGAAGTTGCATACTATCGATATATCCACAATTTTAATATGGCCTTGTTTAATTGCTTCAAAACGAGTCATAGCCAGACTTTTAATTTGTGAAACTGGAGTTCGTATGTGTGAAGGATATGTTGAAAAACCACTCTACTTGTTAATCGCCGAATGGATGATGGCTGAAAATCGGTGGGTGATAGCAAGAGAGATCTCTATTCATTTCGATATTGAACACAGCAAGGCGGTTAATACCCTGACTTATATTCTGTCGGAAGTCACAGAAATAAGCTGCGAAGTTAAGATGATCCCTAATAAGCTGGAAGGGCGGGGATGCCAGTGTCAGCGACTGGTTAAAGTGGTCGATATCGATGAGCAAATTTACGCGCGCCTGCGCAATAACAGTCGGGAAAAATTAGTCGGCGTAAGAAAGACACCGCGTATTCCTGCCGTTCCGCTCACGGAACTTAACCGCGAGCAGAAGTGGCAGATGATGTTGTCAAAGAGTATGCGTCGTTAATGTCGTTTCGTTGATACCGTGCGACCTGGTCGCCGGATGCGATGCTGGTGCATCTTATACGGCCTACGGTTCCTTTCCAGCCAGGTCGGATAAGGCGTTTACGCCGCATCCGGCAAGATTACCGTTTCGGCGTCACATCCGTCGTCCCCTGCAAACGGGGGCGATTTTCCTCCATTTGCCTCAGTGGCTGCGTTTCATGCAACGATGCATGACAGCGCCCGACAAGATCCTGATACTCTTTGGTATTCAACCGTTTCCAGTGTAACTCGTCGTCACTAACACTGCGTACAGCGCGGGCTGGCGTACCTATCAACAACTGGCGTTTCTCGCCGCTAAAGCCTGCTTTGACAAAGCTCATGGCGGCAACAATGCTCTCTTCGCCAATGACCGCGCCATCCATAATCACGCTGTTCATCCCGACCAATGCATCGCGACCAATCACACAACCATGCAGGATCGCTCCGTGCCCGATATGGCCGTTTTCCCCAACGATGGTGTCAGTGTCGCAGTAGCCATGCATAATGCAGCCATCCTGAATATTGGCTCCCGCTTGCACGATCAACCGCCCGTAGTCACCACGCAGTGAGGCGAGTGGGCCGATGTAGACACCGGCTTCCACAATCACATCGCCAATCAATACTGCACTGGGATGGACAAACGCCGTCGGGTGAACCACCGGAATTAACCCCTCAAAGGCGTAATAGCTCACGGTTGTTAACGTCCTTTCCACACTGGATCGCGCTTCTCGGCAAACGCCAGCGGCCCTTCAATGGCATCTTCCGAATGCAGAACCGACGGATAGTGTTTCAACACGCCGCTGCGAATATAGCGATACGCTTCTTCTATCGGCATTTCGCTGGTGGTGCGGTAGATCTCTTTCAGCGCCGCAATCGCCAGCGGAGCGCTGTTAACCAGCTGCTGCGCCAGTTCGCGGGCGTTATCCATCAGTTCCGCCTGGCTAACCACGCGGTTGACTATCCCCCAACGCAGCGCCTCTTCTGCGCCCATTCGTCTGCCGGTCATCACCATTTCATTGACGATGGCAGGCGGCAGGATCTTCGGCAGACGCAGCACGCCGCCGCTGTCAGGAACGATGCCCAGTTTGGCTTCCGGCAGGGCGAAGCTGGCATTATCGGCACAGACAATAAAATCTGCCGCCAGCGCCAGTTCAAAGCCGCCGCCAAAGGCATAGCCGTTCACAGCGGCGATAACCGGTTTGTCGAGATTGAAAATTTCGGTTAATCCTGCAAAACCACCCGGGCCAAAGTCAGCATCCGGTGCTTCGCCTTCTGCTGCCGCTTTTAAATCCCAGCCCGCGGAAAAGAATTTCTCTCCGGCACCGGTAATAATGGCGACACGTAATTGCGGATCGTCACGGAAATTTAGAAATACTTCGCCCATTTCAAAGCTGGTTTTTGCATCAATAGCATTCGCTTTTGGGCGATCAAGGGTAATTTCCAGAATTGATCCATTGCGGGTCAGATGTAATGATTCACTCATTCCTTTTCTCCATTTTTGCTTTTTCAGGGACGACAACATCCCTGCAAAAAATGCATATTGTTTTAGAGCGTGATTATTAGCTGGCAGGGTAGTTCCCTGCCGTTTCATTTATTTCAGATTCTTTCTAATTATTTTCCCCGAGCAATTACGTGGCAGATCTTTTCTGATCTCCAGATAAGAGGGCACTTTAAATTTCGCCATATTTTGTTCGCAGAAGCGGAAAAATTCCTCTTCGCTCAATGTTTCACCTTCATTCAGCACCACAAATGCTTTGATGGCTTCATCGCGAATCGAATCTTTAATACCCACAACCACGATGTCCTGAATTTTCGGGTGCGCGGCGATAATATTTTCCAGCTCCACGCAGGAGACATTCTCGCCACCGCGTTTGATCATATTGCAGCGGCGATCGACGAAATAAAAAAAGCCCTCTTCGTCGCGGTATCCGGTATCGCCGGTATGTAGCCAGCCATCGGCTTCCAGCACTTTCGCAGTGGCTTTCGGGTTGAGAAAATACTCTTTGAAGATGGTTTTCCCTGGTACGCCTTTAATACAGATTTCACCGATCTCACCTGCCGGGAGCGGGCGATTGTGATCGTCGCGGATCTCCGCTTCGTAGCAAAACCCCGCCCGACCAATCGACGGCCAGCGTCGTTTATCGCCAGGGCGATCGCCGATAATGCCCACAATGGTTTCCGTCATCCCATAAGACGTCAGCAAGCGAACGCCGAAGCGTTCACAAAACGCGTCTTTTTCCTGCTCCGACAGGTTGAGATAAAACATCACTTCCCGCAGGCGGTGTTGCCGATCGTTCGCTGAAGGCGGCTGCACCATCAACGTACGAATCATCATCGGAATACATTCGGTAATGGTGGCACGGTACTTCTGCACCTGTCCCCAGAAGGTGCGGGCGCTGTATTTCTCGACCAGCACAAAGGTGGCCCCGGCAGAAAACGCCGCCATCGCCGCAGTACACTGGCAATCGATATGAAACGCAGGCATTACCGTCAGGTAGACGTCATCGTCACGCAGTGCACATTGCCAGGCGGAGTAATATCCAGCGAAGCGCAGGTTGTAATGGGTAATCACCACCCCTTTCGGTCGGGAGGTGGTGCCGGAGGTGAAGAGAATTTCCGCCGTATCGTCAGTCGATAGCGGCGGTGCATAGCACAAGGTGGCAGGTTGTTGATTTTTCAGTTGAGTAAACGAACTCACGCCATCATCAGCGGGAAGTGCCACATCTGTCAGGCAAATGTGCCGCAACTGAGTGGCATCTTCCTGCTGAATCTGTTGATACATAGGATAAAATTGTGCACTGGTCACCAGCAGGCATGCCTGGCTATTTTGCAGGATCCACGTGCTTTCTTCGCGCAACAGGCGGGCGTTAATCGGCACCATAATCGCGCCAATTTTTGCCAACCCGAACCAGCAAAAGATAAATTCCGGGCAGTTGTCGAGATGTAGAGCAACCTTGTCGCCTTTGCGAATCCCCAGCGTATAAAACAGGTTTGCCGTGCGGTTAATCTCCTGATTTAACTCAAGATAACTATACCGGTTAACGACTCCGCTGCTGGATTCACAAATCAGCGCCGTTTTATGACCGTAAACGTCCGCCAGATCGTCCCACATTTGACGTAGATGTTGTCCGCCAATGATATCCATCGCACCTCTATCCATTGTTGTTCGTTTGTTATTGGGCGGGCGCTAGTCAGGCAAGCCGACTGACGCCACGCGTTTAGTCCTCAACTTTGGCCAGACCTTTGCTGACCAACTCCTGAATGTCGTTTTCGCTGTAGCCGATATTTTTCAAAATGGCAGCCGTGTCCATGCCATGTGAGGGCATTCCGCGCCAGATTTTTCCGGGGTTATTTTTGAATTTCGGCATGATATTCGGCCCCTTGCAGGTGCGACCATCCATCGTTTGCCACTGAGTGATTGATTCGCGAGCCACATACTGTGGATTGCTTTCCAGTTCCGGTACGGTCAGTACTTTGGCACAGGCGATATTCAGTTCGGCAAAGCGTTCTTTAACTTCTGCGATGGTATGTGCAGCCAGCCAGGCATCGAGTTTCTCTTCTACCAGTGGGCCGTAAGGGCATTCGATACGGTGGATAAGCTGAGTGCCTTCCGGGATTTCCGACGTACCGAGCAGATGTGCGAGGCCAATATCTTTAAAGCACTCTTCAATTTGGGTAATGCCCACCAGTTCCATCACGATGTAGCCGTCGGCGCATTTGTACAGACCGCAACCGGCGTAGTAGGGATCTTTACCTTTGGTCATGCGCGGGCACATTTCGCCGCCGTTGAAGTAATCCATCATGAAGTACTGGCCCATACGCAGCATCACTTCATACATGGCGATGTCGATACTTTCGCCTTTACCGGTTTCACGCACTTTATGCAATGCTGCCAGCGCCGCCGTGGTGGCGGTCAGGCCAGAAAAGTAATCGGCGGTATACGGGAAGGCAGGCATTGGCTGGTCAACATCACCGTTCTGAATCAGGTAACCACTGAAGGCCTGGGCGATGGTGTTATACGCCGGAAGATTGGTGTACTCCTCGGTGCCGTACTGACCAAAACCGGACAGGTGAGCGATAACCAGTTTCGGGTTGTGCTGCCACAGGACTTCATCGGTAATGCCACGACGGGCAAAGGCCGGACCTTTACTGGCTTCGATGAAGATATCGGTGGTTTCCATTAATTTCAGAAACGCTTCGCGGCCTTCATCTTTGAAGATATTTAACGACAGCGCGTGCAAATTGCGGCGGGAGAGCTGCGGGTAGTTAGGTTGAACGCGAATGGTGTCGGCCCAGGCGACGTTCTCGATCCAAATAACTTCCGCCCCCCATTCTGCGAACATTTGCCCGGCAAACGGTCCGGCGATTTCGATACCGGAGAAGACAACGCGCAATCCGGCCAGCGGCCCGAATTTCGGCATGGGTAGATGATCCATTATTAGCTCCTGAAAAATTTATGTAGCGCATGACTGCCGGATGTGGCGTAAACGCCTTATCCGGCCGACCGTAGGCCTGATAAGACGCGTCAGCGTCGCATCAGGCAGCGCACGGACTTAGCGGTATTGCTTCAGCACCGCGCGACCCAGCGTCAGGATCTGCATTTCGTCAGATCCCCCGGAGACGCGGTCTACACGCAGGTCACGCCAGAAGCGGCTGATGCGGTGGTTGCCCGCAATCCCGACACCGCCCAGCACCTGCATTGCGCTATCCACCACTTCAAATGCCGCATTGGCGCAGAAGTATTTGCACATTGCCGCATCGCCAGAGGTGATGGTGCCGTTGTCTGCTTTCCACGCTGCTTCATACAGCATGTTTTTCATGGAGTTTAATTTGATCGCCATGTGGGCGAATTTTTCCTGAATCAACTGGAAACGACCAATCGCCTCGCCAAACTGCACGCGCTGGTTGGCGTAGCGCGCCGCATCTTCAAAGGCGCACATCGCCGTACCATAGTTGGTCAGGGCTACCAGGAAACGTTCATGGTCGAACTCTTCTTTGACGCGGTTAAAGCCGTTACCTTCCCGACCGAACATGTCTTTCTCGTCCAGTTCCACGTCGTCAAAAGTGATTTCACAGCAGCTATCCATACGCAGACCGAGCTTTTCAAGTTTGGTCACTTTGATGCCCGGTTTGCTCATATCAACAAACCATTCGGTGTAGACAGGTTTGTCCGGAGAAGCCCCGTCGCGCGCCATCACCACGATGTACGGGGTGTAGGCGCTGCTGGTAATAAAACACTTACTACCATTAAGATAAATCTTACCATTTCTACGGGTATAAGTCGTTTTCAGGCTACCCACGTCGGAGCCCGCGCCCGGCTCGGTAATCGCTGAGTTCCACATCTGCTTACCGGTGCCGCGGAAAGCCATAATCTTGTCGATCTGCTCTTGTGTGCCTTCGCGCAGGAAGGTATTGAACCCGCCCGGCAACTGGTACAGCACATAGGTTGGTGCCCCCAGACGTCCCAGCTCCATCCACACGGCGGCGAGAGTAACAAACCCCGCGTCCAGACCACCGTGCTCTTCAGGGATCAGCAGACTGTCGATACCCATATCCGCCAGTGCTTTGACAAAACGTTCCGGGTAGACGCTGTCACGGTCGCACTCGGCAAAATAGGCCTCCCAGTTTTCGCTGGCCATCAGTTCGCGGATACCGGCGACAAACAGTTCCTGCTCATCATTTAAATTAAAATCCATCTTTCAACCTCTTGATATTTTGGGGGTTAATTAATCTTTCCAGTTCTGTTTCGCGTCTTTAATAAAGGAGAGCGTCACCATAATGTTGACGAAGAACAGCGGGCATCCTCCGGCGATAATGGCGGTTTGAATCGGTTTCAGGCCGCCGAGCGCCAGCAGAACAATACCGATAATGCCAACCAGAATTGACCAGCCGATACGCACCAGCAGCGGTGGTTCTTCACCATCGCGTACTTCGCGGCAAGTGGACATCGCCAGGGTATAAGAGCAGGCGTTAACCAGCGTAACGGTGGCAATAAAGCAGAGGATGAAGAAGCCCCACATGGTGGCGGTGCTGAGTGGCAGAGCGGCCCAGGTTTCGATGATGGCGCGCGCCACACCGTACTGTTCGATCAGATTTGGAATGTTGATGATGTTCTTATCCATCAACAGCAGAGTGTTACTACCGAGCACAGTCCACAGGATCCAGGTTGACGCTGTCAGCCCCAGCACCATGCCGAAGCACAGTTCACGCACGGTACGACCACGGGAGATGCGGGCGAGGAAGATACTCATCTGGATAGCGTAAATCACCCACCATGCCCAGTAGAACACGGTCCACCCCTGCGGGAAGCCGCCTTTAGCGATGGGATCGGTATAGAACAACATGCGCGGCAGATACATCAGCAACATCCCCACCGAATCGGTGAAGTAGTTCATGATGAAGCTGGCACCGCTGACAATGAACACCCAACCCAGCATCAGGAAGCTCAGGTAACTACGCACGTCACTGGCGATACGTACCCCTTTTTGCAGACCGCAGGCGACGCAAATGGCGTTGAGGATAATCCAGCAGGTAATGATGATAGCGTCCAGTTGCAGGGTATGCGGAATGCCAAACAACCATTGCATACACTCGGTCACCAGCGGCGTGGCAAGGCCCAGACTGGTACCCATCGCGAAGATCAAGGCGACGAGATAGAAGTTGTCGACGATGGTACCGAACAACCCTTTGGCGTGTTTTTCACCTACCAGCGGCACCAGTGTGGAGCTGGGGCGAATCACTTCCATTTTGCGGACAAAGAAGAAGTAAGCGAAGGCGACTGAAAGGAAGCTGTAAGTGGCCCACGGCAGAGGTCCCCAGTGGAACAAGCTGTAAGCCAGCCCCAACTCTTTCGCTCCTGTCGAGTTCGGTTCTAGGCCAAACGGCGGGGTGGAGATGTAGTAGTAGATCTCAATCGATCCCCAGAACAGTACGGCAGCAGACGTACAGGAGGCGAACATCATAAAGATCCAACTGGCGGTACTAAATTCTGGTGGTTCGTTACCTAAACGCTTTTTGGCATACGGGCCAAACACCAGCCAGAACCAACCGAAAAGCATCACCACCATATACCATTCAAATGCCCATCCCCATACATTGGTGACGTAACTGAATACAGCATTAATAACGACATTCGCCGCATCCAGATCTCTTACTGTAAGCCAACAAAGTATGCCGACGATTATTAACGGCGGAAAGAAAACCTTCGGTTCTATTCCCGTTTTTCTCTTTTCATTCTTCATGAGTTAATTCCACTGTGAAAACGAATATTTATTTTGCGTTCCCGTTTGTTTTATTTTTGTTAACATTTAATATAATTATTATTAACCTCGTGGACGCGTTAATGGCTAACTCATAATGGGTATTCAATTGGCTGCGTTCTGTGATGTTAGTCACAGTTTTTTATCGGGTAAAAACAGGGCGTCTTTGTGTAAATATTCATTGTTTATCAATGTGATGAGTTTGATTGTGAGTAAAAAAATAGCATCTGACTTTCAATATTGGTGATCCATAAAGCAATATTGAAAATTTCTTTTTGCTACGCCATGTTTTCAATATTGGTGAGGGACTTAACAATATTGAAAGTTGGATTTATCTGCGTGTGACATTTTCAATATTGGTGATTAAAGTTTTATTTCCAAATTAAAGGGCGTGATATCTGTAATTAACACCACCGATATGAACGACGTTTCCTTCATGATTTCTGGAGATGCAATGAAGATTATTACTTGCTATAAGTGCGTGCCTGATGAACAGGATATTGCGGTCAATAATGCTGATGGTTCGTTAGACTTCAGTAAAGCCGATGCCAAAATAAGCCAATACGATCTCAACGCTATTGAAGCGGCTTGTCAGCTAAAGCAACAGGCAGCAGAGGCGCAGGTGACGGCCTTAAGTGTGGGCGGTAAAGCCCTGACCAACGCCAAAGGGCGTAAAGATGTGCTATCGCGCGGTCCGGATGAACTGATTGTGGTGATTGATGACCAGTTCGAGCAGGCACTGCCGCAACAAACGGCGAGCGCACTGGCTGCCGCCGCCCAGAAAGCAGGCTTTGATTTGATCCTCTGTGGCGATGGTTCTTCCGACCTTTATGCCCAGCAGGTTGGTTTGCTGGTAGGCGAAATCCTCAATATTCCGGCAGTTAACGGCGTCAGCAAAATTATCTCCCTGACGGCAGATACCCTCACCGTTGAGCGCGAACTGGAAGATGAAACAGAAACCTTAAGCATTCCGCTGCCTGCGGTTGTTGCTGTTTCCACTGATATCAACTCCCCACAAATTCCTTCGATGAAAGCCATTCTCGGCGCGGCGAAAAAGCCAGTCCAGGTATGGTCGGCGGCGGATATCGGTTTTAACGCAGAGGCAGCCTGGTCAGAACAACAGGTTGCCGCGCCGAAACAGCGCGAGCGGCAGCGCATCGTGATTGAAGGCGACGGCGAAGAACAGATCGCCGCATTTGCTGAAAATCTTCGCAAAGTCATTTAATTACAGGGGATGCTATGAACACGTTTTCTCAAGTCTGGGTATTCAGCGATACCCCTTCTCGTCTGCCGGAACTGATGAACGGTGCGCAGGCTTTAGCTAATCAAATCAATGCCTTTGTCCTCAATGATGCCGACGGCGCACAGGCAATCCAGCTAGGCGCTAATCATGTCTGGAAATTAAACGGCAAACCGGACGATCGGATGATCGAAGATTACGCCGGTGTCATGGCTGACACTATTCGCCAGCACGGCGCAGACGGTCTGGTGCTGCTGCCAAACACCCGTCGCGGCAAATTACTGGCGGCAAAACTGGGTTATCGCCTTAAAGCGGCGGTGTCTAACGATGCCAGCACCGTCAGCGTACAGGACGGTAAAGCGACAGTGAAACACATGGTTTACGGCGGTCTGGCGATTGGCGAAGAACGCATTGCCACGCCGTATGCGGTACTGACCATCAGCAGCGGCACGTTTGATGCGGCTCAGCCAGACGCGTCACGCACTGGCGAAACGCACACCGTGGAGTGGCAGGCTCCGGCTGTGGCGATTACCCGCACGGCAACCCAGGCGCGCCAGAGCAACAGCGTCGATCTCGACAAAGCCCGTCTGGTGGTCAGCGTCGGTCGCGGCATTGGCAGCAAAGAGAACATTGCGCTGGCAGAACAGCTTTGTAAGGCGATAGGTGCGGAGTTGGCCTGTTCTCGTCCGGTGGCAGAAAACGAAAAATGGATGGAGCACGAACGCTATGTCGGTATCTCCAACCTGATGCTGAAACCTGAACTGTACCTGGCGGTGGGGATCTCCGGGCAGATCCAGCACATGGTTGGCGCTAACGCGTCGCAAACCATTTTCGCCATCAACAAAGATAAAAATGCGCCGATCTTCCAGTACGCGGATTACGGCATTGTTGGCGACGCCGTGAAGATCCTTCCGGCACTGACCGCAGCTTTAGCGCGTTGATCCACTCTGGCAGGGCTGCATTTTGGCCCTGCCGCTGACAGGGAGCTCTTATGTCCGAAGATATCTTTGACGCCATCATCGTCGGTGCTGGGCTTGCCGGTTCGGTTGCCGCACTGGTGCTCGCCCGCGCAGGGGCGCAAGTGTTAGTTATCGAGCGTGGCAATTCCGCAGGTGCCAAGAACGTTACTGGCGGGCGTCTCTATGCCCACAGTCTGGAACACATTATTCCAGGTTTCGCCGAATCCGCCCCCGTAGAACGCCTGATCACCCATGAAAAACTCGCGTTTATGACGGAAAAGTCAGCGATGACTATGGACTACTGCAACGGTGACGAAACCTCGCCATCCCAGCGTTCTTACTCCGTTTTGCGCAGTAAATTTGATGCCTGGTTGATGGAGCAGGCCGAAGAAGCGGGCGCACAGTTAATTACCGGGATCCGCGTCGATAACCTCGTACAGCGCGATGGCAAAGTTGTCGGTGTAGAAGCCGATGGCGATGTGATTGAAGCGAAAACGGTGATCCTTGCTGATGGGGTGAACTCCATCCTTGCCGAAAAGTTGGGGATGGCAAAACGCGTCAAACCGACGGATGTGGCGGTTGGCGTGAAGGAACTGATCGAGTTACCGAAGTCGGTTATCGAAGACCGTTTTCAGTTGCAGGGTAATCAGGGTGCGGCTTGCCTGTTTGCGGGTTCCCCCACCGATGGCCTGATGGGCGGCGGCTTTCTTTATACCAATGAAAACACTCTGTCGCTGGGGTTGGTTTGTGGTCTCCATCATCTACATGACGCGAAAAAATCGGTGCCGCAAATGCTGGAAGATTTCAAACAACATCCGGCCGTTGCACCGCTGATCGCAGGCGGCAAGCTGGTGGAATATTCCGCTCACGTAGTGCCGGAAGCAGGCATCAACATGCTGCCGGAGCTGGTCGGTGACGGCGTACTGATTGCCGGTGATGCCGCCGGAATGTGTATGAACCTCGGTTTTACCATTCGCGGTATGGATCTGGCGATTGCCGCCGGGGAAGCCGCAGCAAAAACCGTGCTTTCAGCGATGAAAAGCGACGATTTCAGTAAGCAAAAACTGGCGGAATATCGTCAGCATCTTGAGAGTGGTCCGCTGCGCGATATGCGTATGTATCAGAAACTACCGGCGTTCCTTGATAACCCACGCATGTTTAGCGGCTACCCGGAACTGGCGGTGGGCGTGGCGCGTGACCTGTTCACCATTGACGGCAGTGTGCCGGAACTGATGCGCAAGAAAATCCTCCGCCACGGTAAGAAAGTGGGCTTCATCAATCTAATCAAGGATGGCATGAAAGGAGTGACCGTTTTATGACTTCTCCCGTCAATGTGGACGTCAAACTGGGCGTCAATAAATTCAATGTCGATGAAGAGCATCCGCACATTGTTGTGAAGGCCGATGCTGATAAACAGGTGCTGGAGCTGCTGGTGAAAGCGTGCCCCGCAGGTCTGTACAAGAAGCAGGATGACGGAAGCGTGCGTTTCGATTACGCCGGATGTCTGGAGTGCGGCACCTGTCGCATTCTGGGGCTGGGGTCGGCGCTGGAACAGTGGGAATACCCGCGCGGCACCTTTGGTGTGGAGTTCCGTTACGGCTGATGTTGGTTTGATACGTAACGCCGTACTGACTCTCATTGCAAAAAAACAGGAATAACCCATGCAACCGTCCAGAAACTTTGACGATCTTAAATTCTCTTCTATTCACCGCCGCATTTTGCTGTGGGGAAGCGGTGGTCCGTTTCTGGATGGTTATGTACTGGTAATGATTGGCGTGGCGCTGGAGCAACTGACTCCGGCGCTGAAACTGGACGCTGACTGGATTGGCTTGCTGGGCGCGGGAACGCTCGCCGGGCTGTTCGTTGGCACATCGCTGTTTGGCTATATCTCTGATAAAGTCGGACGGCGCAAAATGTTCCTCATCGATATCATCGCCATCGGCGTGATATCGGTGGCGACGATGTTTGTCTCATCCCCCGTCGAACTGTTAGTGATGCGGGTACTCATCGGCATTGTCATCGGTGCAGATTATCCCATCGCCACTTCGATGATCACTGAGTTCTCCAGTACCCGTCAGCGGGCATTTTCCATCAGCTTTATCGCCGCCATGTGGTATGTCGGCGCGACCTGCGCCGATCTGGTCGGTTACTGGCTTTATGATGTGGAAGGTGGTTGGCGCTGGATGCTGGGTAGCGCAGCGATCCCCTGTTTGTTGATTTTGATTGGTCGATTCGAACTGCCTGAATCTCCCCGCTGGTTGTTACGCAAAGGGCGAGTAAAAGAGTGCGAAGAGATGATGATCAAACTGTTTGGCGAACCGGTGGCTTTCGATGAAGAGCAGGCGCAGCAAACCCGTTTTCGCGATCTGTTTAATCGCCGCCATTTTCCTTTTGTTCTGTTTGTTGCCGCCATCTGGACCTGCCAGGTGATCCCAATGTTCGCCATTTACACCTTTGGCCCGCAAATCGTTGGTTTGTTGGGATTGGGTGTTGGCAAAAACGCGGCACTGGGGAACGTGGTGATTAGCCTGTTCTTTATGCTCGGCTGTATTCCGCCGATGCTGTGGTTAAACACTGCCGGACGGCGTCCATTGTTGATTGGCAGCTTTGCCATGATGACGCTGGCGCTGGCGGTTTTGGGGCTGATCCCGGATATGGGGATCTGGCTGGTAGTGATGGCCTTTGCGGTATATGCCTTTTTCTCTGGCGGGCCGGGTAATTTGCAGTGGCTCTATCCTAATGAGCTCTTCCCGACGGATATCCGCGCCTCTGCCGTGGGCGTGATTATGTCCTTAAGCCGTATTGGCACTATTGTTTCGACCTGGGCACTGCCGATCTTTATCAATAATTACGGTATCAGTAACACGATGCTAATGGGGGCGGGTATCTCGCTGTTTGGCTTGTTGATTTCCGTAGCGTTTGCCCCGGAGACTCGAGGGATGTCACTGGCGCAGACCAGCAATATGACGATCCGCGGGCAGAGAATGGGGTAATTTGTTCAGATTTCTCTCTTTTCTGAATCAATATTATTGACTATAAGCTGCGTGAATATATGACTACACTTTGTGGGAAAACAAAGGCGTAATCACGCGGGCTACCTATGATTCTTATAATTTATGCGCATCCATATCCGCATCATTCCCATGCGAATAAACGGATGCTTGAACAGGCAAGGACGCTGGAAGGCGTCGAAATTCGCTCTCTTTATCAACTCTATCCTGACTTCAATATCGATATTGCCGCCGAGCAGGAGGCGCTGTCTCGCGCCGATCTGATCGTCTTGCAGCACCCGATGCAGTGGTACAGCATTCCTCCGCTTCTTAAACTTTGGATCGATAAAGTCTTCTCGCACGGCTGGGCTTACGGTCACGGCGGCACGGCGCTGCATGGCAAACATTTACTGTGGGCGGTGACGACCGGCGGTGGGGAAAGCCATTTTGAGATTGGTGCGCATCCGGGCTTTGATGTGCTGTCACAGCCGCTACAGGCGACGGCAATCTACTGCGGGCTGAACTGGCTGCCACCGTTTGCCATGCACTGCACCTTTATTTGTGACGACGAAACCCTCGAAGGGCAGGCGCGCCACTATAAGCAACGTCTGCTGGAATGGCAGGAGGCACATCATGGATAGTCATACCTTGATTCAGGCGCTGATTTATCTCGGTTCGGCGGCGCTGATTGTACCCATTGCGGTGCGCCTTGGTCTGGGATCGGTACTTGGCTACCTGATCGCTGGCTGCATTATTGGCCCGTGGGGGCTGCGACTGGTGACCGATGCCGAATCTATTCTGCACTTTGCCGAGATTGGCGTGGTGCTGATGCTGTTTATTATCGGCCTCGAACTCGATCCACAAAGGCTGTGGAAGCTGCGTGCGGCGGTGTTCGGTGGTGGCGCATTGCAGATGGTGATTTGCGGCGGCCTGCTGGGGCTGTTCTGTATGTTGCTTGGGCTGCGCTGGCAGGTCGCGGAATTGATCGGCATGACGCTGGCGCTCTCATCAACGGCGATTGCCATGCAGGCGATGAATGAACGCAATCTGATGGTGACGCAAATGGGCCGCAGTGCCTTTGCGGTGCTGCTGTTCCAGGATATCGCGGCGATCCCGCTGGTGGCGATGATTCCGCTACTGGCAGCGAGCAGTGCCTCGACGACGATGGGCGCATTTGCTCTCTCGGCGTTAAAAGTGGCGGGTGCGCTGGTGCTGGTGGTATTGCTGGGGCGCTATGTCACGCGTCCGGCGCTGCGTTTTGTTGCCCGCTCTGGCTTGCGGGAAGTGTTTAGTGCCGTGGCGTTATTCCTCGTGTTTGGCTTTGGTTTGCTGCTGGAAGAGGTTGGCTTGTCGATGGCGATGGGCGCGTTTCTGGCGGGCGTACTGCTGGCAAGCTCGGAATATCGTCATGCGCTGGAAAGCGATATCGAACCCTTTAAAGGTTTGCTGCTGGGGCTGTTTTTCATTGGCGTTGGCATGTCGATAGACTTTGGCACGCTGATTGAAAACCCATTGCGCATTGTCATTTTGCTGCTCGGTTTCCTCATCATCAAAATCGCCATGTTGTGGCTGATTGCCCGACCGTTGCAGGTGCCAAATAAACAGCGTCGCTGGTTTGCGGTGTTGTTAGGGCAGGGTAGTGAGTTTGCCTTTGTGGTATTTGGTGCGGCGCAGATGGCGAATGTGCTGGAGCCGGAGTGGGCGAAATCGCTGACCCTGGCGGTGGCGCTGTCGATGGCGGCAACGCCGATTCTGCTGGTGATCCTCAATCGCCTTGAGCAATCTTCTAGTGAAGAGGCGCGTGAAGCCGATGAGATCGACGAAGAACAGCCGCGGGTAATCATCGCCGGATTCGGTCGTTTTGGGCAGATCACCGGACGTTTACTGCTCTCCAGCGGGGTGAAAATGGTGGTGCTCGATCACGATCCGGACCATATCGAAACCTTGCGTAAATTTGGTATGAAAGTGTTTTACGGCGATGCCACGCGGATGGATTTACTGGAATCTGCGGGAGCGGCGAAAGCGGAAGTGCTGATTAACGCCATCGACGATCCGCAAACCAACCTGCAACTGACGGAGATGGTGAAAGAACATTTCCCGCATTTGCAGATTATTGCCCGCGCCCGCGATGTCGACCACTACATTCGTTTGCGTCAGGCAGGCGTTGAAAAGCCGGAGCGTGAAACCTTCGAAGGTGCGCTGAAAACCGGGCGTCTGGCACTGGAAAGTTTAGGTCTGGGGCCGTATGAAGCGCGAGAACGTGCCGATGTGTTCCGCCGCTTTAATATTCAGATGGTGGAAGAGATGGCAATGGTTGAGAACGACACCAAAGCCCGCGCGGCGGTCTATAAACGCACTAGCGCGATGTTAAGTGAGATCATTACCGAGGACCGCGAACATCTGTCATTAATTCAACGACATGGCTGGCAGGGAACCGAAGAAGGTAAACATACCGGCAACATGGCGGATGAACCGGAAACGAAACCCTCATCCTAATAAAGAGTGACGTAAATCACACTTTACAGCTAACTGTTTGTTTTTGTTTCATTGTAATGCGGCGAGTCCAGGGAGAGAGCGTGGACTCGCCAGCAGAATATAAAATTTTCCTCAACATCATCCTCGCACCAGTCGACGACGGTTTACGCTTTACGTATAGTGGCGACAATTTTTTTTATCGGGAAATCTCAATGATCAGTCTGATTGCGGCGTTAGCTGTAGATCGCGTTATCGGCATGGAAAACGCCATGCCGTGGAACCTGCCTGCCGATCTCGCCTGGTTTAAACGCAACACTTTAAATAAACCCGTAATTATGGGCCGCCATACCTGGGAATCCATCGGTCGTCCGCTGCCAGGACGCAAAAATATTATCCTCAGCAGTCAACCGGGTACGGACGATCGCGTAACGTGGGTGAAATCGGTGGATGAAGCCATCGCGGCGTGTGGTGACGTACCAGAAATCATGGTGATTGGCGGTGGTCGCGTTTATGAGCAGTTCCTGCCAAAAGCGCAAAAACTGTATCTGACGCATATCGACGCAGAGGTGGAAGGCGACACCCATTTCCCGGATTACGAGCCGGATGACTGGGAATCGGTATTCAGCGAATTCCACGACGCTGATGCGCAGAACTCTCACAGCTATTGCTTTGAGATTCTGGAGCGGCGGTAAGTTTGTATATTAGAATTCCGGCATCACTGATACGTGCAGATATCCGTGTTTACTAGACGTATAAATTGTACAGGAGCACGATATCATGACTGCAAAACGTACCACACAAAGTGTGACCGTCACCGTCGACCGTGAGTTAGTCAATCGCGCTCGTGATGCAGGCTTAAATATGAGCGCCACCCTTATGGTTGCGCTCAATGCTGAACTTAAAAAACATGCAGCAATACGTTGGCGTGAAGAGAACGCAGAAGCTATCGCTGCGTTAAATCAATTGGCTGATGAAACCGGATGTTTCTCTGATGAGTACCGGAGCTTCTAGCGATGCAATTTACGGTATACCGCAGTCGCGGCAGGAACGCCGCGTTTCCCTTTGTTATCGATGTTACCAGCGACATTATTGGTGAGATTAATCGCCGTATTGTTATTCCATTAACACCTATTGAACGATTTAGCCGTATTCGCCCACCAGAACGGCTTAACCCAATTCTTTTACTGGTAGATGGCAAAGAATATGTGCTCATGACGCATGAGACTGCAACTGTTCCAGTTAACGCGCTGGGAACGAAATTTTGAGATGCCAGCGCGCACCGAACGTTGATTGAAGGGGCATTAGATTTTATGCTCGACGGGATTTAAGACGCGACCGCCTCTCCTTCGCCCATATCCTTATGCCGGTTCGACGGCTGGACAAAATACTGTTTATCTTCCCAGCGCAGGCAGGTTAATGTACCACCCCAGCAGCAGCCAGTATCCAGCGCGTAAATACCTTCCGGTGTACCTTTGCCTTCCAGCGATGCCCAGTGACCAAAGGCGATGCTGTATTCTTCAGCGACAGGGCCAGGAATCGCAAACCACGGTTTCAGTGGGGCAGGGGCCTCTTCCGGCGATTCTTTGCTGTACATATCCAGTTGACCGTTCGGGAAGCAAAAACGCATACGGGTAAAGGCGTTGGTGATAAACCGCAGTCTTCCCAGCCCCCGCAATTCCGGTGACCAGTTATTTGGCATATCGCCGTACATGGCATCAAGAAAGAAGGGATAGGAGTCACTCGACAGCACCGCTTCTACATCGCGCGCGCACTCTTTGGCGGTCTGCAGATCCCACTGTGGCGTGATCCCGGCGTGGGCCATCACCAGCTTTTTCTCTTCGTCGATTTGCAGCAGAGGCTGGCGACGCAGCCAGTTAAGCAGCTCGTCGGCATCCGGCGCTTCCAGCAGCGGTGTCAGGCGATCTTTCGGTTTATTGCGGCTGATCCCGGCAAATACCGCCAGCAGATGCAGATCGTGATTGCCCAGCACCAGACGTACGCTGTCGCCTAAGGATTTCACATAGCGCAGAACATCCAGCGAACCCGGGCCGCGCGCGACCAGATCGCCCGTCAGCCAGAGGGTATCTTTCCCAGGGGTAAATTCTACTTTATGCAGCAATGCGATCAGTTCATCGTAACAACCATGAACGTCGCCAATAAGGTATGTCGCCATATTCTTTTAATGAATGAGTGTGGGAACGGCGAGTCGGAATACGGGAATGTCGATGCTGAAAGGGACGCCATTTTCATCGATCATTTCGTAGTGACCCTGCATGGTGCCCAGCGGGGTTTCAATGATTGCACCGCTGGTGTACTGGTACTCTTCGCCAGGCGCGATAAGTGGCTGGACGCCAACCACTCCTTCGCCCTGGACTTCGGTTTCACGGCCATTGCCATTGGTGATCAGCCAGTAACGCCCCAACAACTGCACTGGCGCTCGCCCCAGATTGCGTATGGTTACGGTATAAGCAAAAACGTAACGTTCATTATCAGGTGAAGATTGTGCCTCAATGTAGACGCTTTGAACCTGAATACACACTCGGGGCGAATTGATCATCGTTAACTCTCCTGCAAAGGCGCGTTCTCCGCCAGATAGTTCGCCATCTGGCAATATTGCGCGACAGAGATATTTTCCGCTCGCATCGCCGGGTCGATCCCCATTCCGGTTAACACCTCGACGCTAAACAGGTTGCCGAGGCTGTTACGAATGGTTTTACGACGCTGGTTAAAGGCTTCGGTGGTGATGCGGCTCAACACGCGAACATCTTTAACCGGGTGAGGCATCGTTGCATGAGGAACCAGGCGCACGACGGCGGAATCCACTTTGGGTGGTGGTGTAAAGGCTGACGGCGGAACTTCCAGCACCGGGATCACGTTGCAATAGTATTGCGCCATGACGCTTAATCGACCATACGCTTTGCTGTTCGGTCCTGCAACCAGACGATTCACCACCTCTTTTTGCAACATAAAGTGCATGTCGGCAATGGCATCAGTATAGCTAAACAGATGGAACATCAACGGCGTGGAGATGTTATAAGGCAGGTTGCCGAAAACACGCAGCGGCTGACCCATTTTCTCGGCCAGTTCGCCAAAGTTAAAGGTCATCGCATCCTGCTGATAAATCGTCAGTTTCGGGCCTAAGAATGGATGCGTTTGCAGACGTGCCGCCAGATCGCGGTCAAGTTCGATGACCGTCAGCTGGTCCAGACGTTCGCCGACCGGTTCGGTCAATGCCGCCAGACCGGGACCGATTTCGACCATCGCCTGGCCCTTCTGCGGGTTAATGGCAGAAACAATGCTGTCGATCACGAACTGATCGTTGAGAAAGTTTTGCCCGAAGCGTTTACGGGCTAAGTGGCCCTGGTGGACTCGATTATTCATTGGGTGTTAACAATCATTTTGATGGCGAGATTAAGCGCCGTAATAAAACTGCCGACATCGGCTTTACCACGTCCCGCTAGTTCAAGCGCGGTGCCGTGGTCCACTGATGTGCGAATAAAGGGCAGGCCCAGCGTAATGTTCACACCGCGCCCGAAGCCCTGGTATTTTAGCACGGGAAGACCCTGATCGTGGTACATCGCCAGCACGGCGTCGGCGTTATCGAGATATTTCGGCTGAAACAGGGTATCGGCAGGCAGCGGCCCGTTGAGTTTCATCCCCTGCACCCGCAGCTTGTCGAGCACCGGAATAATGGTGTCTATCTCTTCCGTACCCATATGACCGCCTTCGCCCGCGTGCGGATTCAGCCCGCAGACCAGAATGCGCGGTTCGGCAATACCAAATTTGGTCCGCAAATCGTGATGCAAAATAGCAATCACTTCGTGCAAAAGCGCAGGGGTGATAGCATCTGCGATATCGCGCAGCGGTAAATGCGTCGTTGCCAGCGCCACGCGAAGTTCTTCGGTCGCCAGCATCATCACCACTTTTTTCGCCTGCGAACGCTCTTCGAAAAACTCGGTATGACCGGTAAACGGAATGCCTGCGTCGTTAATGACGCCTTTATGCACGGGGCCTGTGATCAGCGCAGCAAATTCACCGTTCAGACAGCCATCACACGCTCGCGCCAGCGTCTCCACCACATAATGCCCATTTTCAACCGCTAACTGCCCCGCAGTGACAGATTCACGTAGCGCGACAGGAAGTAGCGTTAATGTGCCCGCAGTTTGCGGTTGTGCAGGGGAGGTGGGGGAATAAGGGCGGAGGGTGAGCGTCAAACCGAGCATCGCTGCCCGGTCGGTAAGGAGAGTGGCATCGGCACAAACAACCAGTTCGACCGGCCACTCACGCTGTGCAAGCTGGACAACTAAGTCCGGGCCAATCCCGGCGGGCTCGCCGGGAGTGATCACAACACGTTGGGTTTTAACCATTAGTTGCTCAGGATTTTAACGTAGGCGCTGGCACGTTGTTCCTGCATCCAGCTTGCTGCTTCTTCCGAGAACTTACGGTTCATCAGCATGCGGTACGCACGATCTTTCTGCGCCGCGTCGGTTTTATCGACATTACGGGTATCCAGCAGTTCGATTAAATGCCAGCCGAATGAAGAGTGAACCGGTGCACTCATTTGACCTTTGTTCAGGCGGGTCAGGGCGTCACGGAAGGCCGGATCGAAAATATCTGGCGTAGCCCAGCCGAGATCACCGCCCTGGTTAGCAGAGCCTGGATCCTGAGAGAACTCTTTCGCTGCGGCAGCAAAAGTCGTTTTACCACTCTTGATATCGGCAGCAATCTGTTCCAGTTTCACGCGGGCTTGTTCGTCAGTCATGATCGGCGACGGTTTCAGCAGAATATGGCGAGCATGAACTTCGGTCACCGAGATATTTTTGCTTTCGCCGCGCAGGTCGTTAACTTTCAGAATATGGAAGCCAACGCCGGAGCGAATCGGGCCAACAATGTCGCCTTTCTTCGCGGTGCTTAATGCCTGGGCGAAGATCCCCGGCAACTCCTGAATACGGCCCCAGCCCATCTGGCCGCCGTTCAGCGCCTGCTGGTCGGCAGAATGAGCAATCGCCAGCTTACCGAAATCAGCGCCGTTACGCGCCTGATCGACAATGGCACGCGCCTGGCTTTCCGCTTCGTTCACTTGATCAGAAGTCGGGTTTTCCGGCAGCGGAATCAGGATGTGGCTCAGGTTCAGCTCAGTGCTGGCGTCGTTTTGGTTACCCACCTGCTGCGCCAGGGATTCGACTTCCTGCGGCAGGATGGTGATGCGACGACGCACCTCGTTGTTACGCACTTCAGAGATAATCATCTCTTTGCGGATCTGGTTACGATAGGTGTTGTAGTTCAGACCATCGTAAGCCAGACGGCTGCGCATCTGATCCAGCGTCATGTTGTTCTGTTTCGCGATGTTAGCAATCGCCTGATCCAGCTGCTCATCGGAGATTTTCACTCCCATTTTCTGCCCCATCTGCAGGATGATTTGATCCATGATCAAACGTTCCATGATTTGGTGGCGCAGCGTCGCGTCATCAGGAAGCTGCTGCCTTGCCTGAGCAGCGTTCAGTTTTACCGACTGCATTAATCCATCAACGTCGCTTTCCAGCACGACGCCGTTATTGACGACGGCTGCGACTTTATCGACTACCTGGGGGGCAGCGAAACTGGTATTCGCGATCATGGCGATACCGAGAAGCAGCGTTTTCCAGTTCTTCATACTTTTTCCATTTCAATTAACCGCACTGCGGATTACGTGGTAAATCAACAAATCACAAAGTGTTTTGATACGGCAGAATGTTCGAACGCAGCATCTCTTGCGTACCCAGACCGTAGTTGGAGCTCAGGCCGCGAAGTTCGATGTTAAAGCCGATTGCGTTGTCATATACCGCATGTTGTTTATCGTTATCCCAACCGTTCAGCTTCCGCTCGTAACCGACGCGAATTGCATAGCAGCAGGAGCTGTATTGCACACCTAACATAGAGTCGGCTTGCTTGTTCGCATTGGTGTCGTAGTAGTAGGCCCCAACAATTGACCAACGATCAGCAATTGGCCAGCTGGCGACGGCACCTACCTGCGAAATACCATTCTTATATTGCTCAGCTGTGGAATAGTACTTAGGCAGCGTAGCCTGAATATATTCCGGGCTGGCGTAACGGTAATTCAGCTGTACCAGACGGTCTTCATCCCGACGGTATTCAATGCTGGAGTTACTGGTCGCTACGTTATCCAGACGTGTATCGTACTGAATCCCGCCACGCAATCCCCAACGCTCGGAGATACGCCAGTAAGTATCGCCTGCCCACACCAGTGAGCCCGTTTTGTCGTCATTCTCCCATGTTATGTTGTCATCGCCAGTGCGAGACTCCGTAAAATAGTAGATTTGACCAACGGAAATATTAAAACGTTCAACGGCAGCATCATCATATATGCGAGATGTGACACCGGTCGTCACCTGGTTAGCGGAGGCAATACGGTCAAGACCGCCGTAAGTCCGGTCCCGGAACAGGCCAGAGTAGTCAGATTGCAGCAGAGACGAGTCGTAGTTATAGATGTCGCTCTGATCGCGATACGGCACGTATAAATACTGCGCGCGCGGTTCCAGCGTTTGGGTATAACCCGGAGCCAGCATTTCCATATCGCGTTCAAAGACCATTTTGCCGTCAACTTTGAATTGCGGCATTACGCGGTTAACGGATTCGTCCAGCTTGGTTGTGTTTCTGGAGTTATACCAGTCAAGATTAGTTTGCTGATAATGGGTTGCCAGCAACTTCGCTTCGGTATTGATGCTGCCCCAGTTATTAGAGAGCGGCAAATTGATGGTCGGTTCCAGGTGAACACGGGTTGCTTCAGGCATGTCGTCTCTGGTGTTAACAAAGTGCACTGCCTGGCCGTAAATACGTGTATCAAACGGACCAACATCATTCTGGTAGTAGTTAACGTCTAACTGCGGCTCTGCCGAGTAGCTACTGGTGTTCTGCTCGCTGAAGACCTGGAACTGCTTGGTTGAAACGGTGGCATTGAAGTTTTGCACCGCATAGCCAACGCTGAATTTTTGCGTTGCGTAGCCGTCAGTACTGGAACCGTACTTGTTATCGAAATCATTGAAGTAGCTAGGATCGCTGACCTTGGTGTAGTCGACGTTGAAACGCCACACCTGATCCATGACCCCGGAGTGTTGCCAGTAGAACAACCAACGACGTGAACTGTCATCGTTCGGATGTTCATCTTCATAGACTTTATCTGAAGGCAGATAGTCCAGTTCCATCAAGCCAGCGCCCGCCTGGGAGAGGTAGCGGAATTCGTTCTCCCACATGATGTTGCCACGACGATGCATATAATGCGGCGTGATGGTGGCATCCATATTTGGCGCGATGTTCCAGTAATATGGCAGGTAGAACTCAAAGTAGTTGGTGGTGGTGTACTTGGCGTTCGGGATCAAGAAACCAGAGCGACGTTTGTCACCCACCGGCAACTGCAAATAGGGGCTATAAAAGATCGGTACCGGACCCACCTTAAAGCGGGCGTTCCAGATCTCCGCCACTTGTTCTTCGCGGTCATGAATAATTTCGCTACCTACCACGCTCCAGGTGTCAGAACCCGGCAGACAGGAGGTAAAGCTACCGTTATCCAGAATGGTATAGCGGTTTTCGCCACGTTGTTTCATCAGGTCCGCTTTACCGCGGCCCTGACGACCCACCATCTGGTAATCACCTTCCCAGACATTGGTATCTTTGGTGTTCAGATTCGCCCAGCCTTTCGGCCCTTTGAGGATCACCTGGTTATCGTCGTAATGGACATTACCGAGCGCATCAACGGTACGTACCGGCTCCGGTTGTCCTGGTGCCTCTTTTTGATGGAGCTGCACTTCGTCGGCCTGCAGACGGCTGTTACCCTGCATGATATCCACGCTGCCAGTAAACACGGCGTCATCCGGGTAGTCCCCTTTCGCGTGGTCAGCATTGATAGTCACGGGTAAGTCATTGGTATCGCCCTGTACCAGAGGACGGTCATAGCTTGGCACGCCCAACATGCACTGTGAGGCGAGGTCGGCTGCCAGTCCCTGTTGACTATAAAGGGCGGTGGCAATCATGGTGGCCAGGAGAGTGGGGATACGTTTTTTCATACGTTGATTTTATTGTTCCATCATCGGTAACGTTGCGCGTGACAAACGGTCAGAGACTAACGTACTCGTCATCTCTACGCTAGTGTTAATCCTGTCCGAATAGCGTCAGTGGTGTTAGGCACGGCATTGAATGACAGGTATGATAATGCAAATTATAGGCGATGTCCCACAATTGACCGCAGCCGGAAAACGGTAAAAGCACCTTTATATTGTGGGAGATAGCCCTGATATCCGTGTGTCGATTTGGGGAATATATGCAGTATTGGGGAAAAATCATTGGCGTGGCCGTGGCCTTACTGATGGGCGGCGGCTTTTGGGGCGTAGTGTTAGGCCTGTTAATTGGCCATATGTTTGATAAAGCCCGTAGCCGTAAAATGGCGTGGTTCGCCAACCAGCGTGAGCGTCAGGCGCTGTTTTTTGCCACCACTTTTGAAGTGATGGGGCATTTAACCAAATCCAAAGGTCGCGTCACGGAGGCTGATATTCATATCGCCAGCCAGTTGATGGACCGAATGAACCTGCATGGCGCTTCCCGTACTGCGGCGCAAAACGCGTTCCGGGTGGGAAAATCAGACAATTACCCGCTGCGCGAAAAGATGCGCCAGTTTCGCAGTGTTTGCTTTGGTCGTTTTGACTTAATTCGTATGTTTCTGGAGATCCAGATTCAGGCGGCGTTTGCTGATGGTTCACTGCACCCGAATGAACGGGCGGTGCTGTATGTCATTGCTGAAGAATTAGGGATCTCCCGCGCCCAGTTTGACCAGTTTTTGCGCATGATGCAGGGCGGGGCGCAGTTTGGCGGCGGTTATCAGCAGCAATCTGGCGGTGGTAACTGGCAGCAAGCGCAGCGTGGCCCGACGCTGGAAGATGCCTGTAATGTGCTGGGCGTGAAGCCGACGGATGATGCGACCACCATCAAACGTGCCTACCGTAAGCTGATGAGTGAACACCATCCCGATAAGCTGGTGGCGAAAGGTTTGCCGCCAGAGATGATGGAGATGGCGAAGCAGAAAGCGCAGGAAATTCAGCAGGCCTATGAGCTGATAAAACAGCAGAAAGGGTTTAAATGACCCTGTAAATGATGCTGAGTAACTGCCCACGATTAAAGGTGGCCGCCCTGGCGGTCACTTCTTTGAGAAAAGGCGTTTACTCAGAGTGGTGGACAGGCTCAATACACGGTTTACGGGAGGGTTTCTGTTGGTTTTATCGCGTTGACCCTGCTTAAGGTTGAGAACTTTACGACGAGCGGAATTATATTTTTACGTCTTAAAAATTAAAAACACATATCTGAATGAGCGATTTTTGAAAGTATATTTATTCAGAGCGCGCATCATGAGTTTTTAACTCAATGCGAGGCTATTACCATGAAAGTATCAGTTCCAGGCATGCCGGCTACACTTTTAAATATGAGCAATAACGATATTTATAAGATGGTGAGCGGGGACAAGATGGACGTGAAGATGAATATCTTTCAACGCTTGTGGGAGACGTTACGTCATCTGTTCTGGTCAGATAAACAGACTGAGGCTTATAAACTTCTGTTCAATTTCGTGAATAAAAAGGCTGGCAACATCAACGCCTCAAAATACTTTACTGGGGCTGTCGACGAGAATGAGAAAGAAAAGTTTATCCATAGTCTGGAATTATTCAATGAACTCAAAACATGCGCAAAAAATCCGGATGAGATGGTCGCAAAGGGCAAGATGCGCTGGGTCGCCGAGATCTACGGTGATATCGAGTTAAGTGTCACTTTTTTCATTGAAAATAAGGAGATATGTACTCAGACGTTGCAGCTGCATAAAGGCCCAGGTAACTTGGGCGTTGATCTTGGAGAGGCTTACCTTCCCGGCGTTGACATGAGGGATTGTTACTTTGGTAAAAAAACAATAATAGATAAAAAAGCCCTTTACTTGGAACCTGGGTGGAATGCTAACCTGGACGGTGCTATCCTGGACGGTGCTATCCTGGACGGTGCTACCCGCCTATATGCTGAGGTAATTATTATTAATAAAATCACCCCAAAAAAAATTGTTACTGAAGGAGTTGCTACTAAACAAAGTACTGCTGAAAAATTATTGCCAACGCAATTATTGAATGATCCAGAATAAGCTAAGGTTGAAGGGGCTGGAACGCCCCTTCAACCTTAGCAGTAGCGTGGGATGATTTCACAATTAGAAAGACCTGCATGATGAGCTAGAGAAGAGGCTGGTGATGCAAGGCGTCGTGCACGACGCGGATCACCGAGATGGGCATCGCCAACCAGACTGCTAATTAGCCCATGAATAACAATCAGAAAGGACCATAACAGACCCGATAAAATGAAATAATAGAGACGATCAACGGGTGAAGAAAAAGTTCAAAAATTCGCTGTGGAGCAGGAAGGGAATTACCGAATGGAAAGCGTAGCCACACGCAACAACTGAAAGCAGTTTGGCAGAAACAAAAAATCCCCGGACTCGGGGATTTATGTACAAGAGGCAGCCCTTAGGATGAGGGTATAAACGTACAGGAAAGGTTAAAAATCCGCTGGCGCTTTAAACGTCATACTATTGCCATACGCCGGATGGGTAATCGTCAACATCTCTGCATGTAGCAACAAACGCGGTGCCATCGCTCTCGCTTCCGGTGATGCATAAAAACGATCGCCGAGAATCGGATGACCCAGCGCCAGCATATGCACACGCAATTGATGCGAACGCCCGGTAATCGGTTTTAACACCACTCTTGCCGTGTTATCCGCCGCATACTCCACCACTTCATATTCCGTCTGCGCAGGTTTACCCGTTTCGTAACAGACTTTCTGTTTCGGGCGGTTTGGCCAGTCGCAAATCAGCGGCAGATCTACCAGACCTTCCGCAGGGGATGGATGCCCCCAGACGCGGGCCACATACTGCTTTTTCGGCTCGCGCTCGCGGAACTGGCGTTTTAACTCCCGCTCCGCGGCTTTGGTCAGCGCCACTACAATCACGCCGCTGGTAGCCATATCCAGACGATGCACCGATTCCGCCTGCGGATAATCACGCTGAATGCGCGTCATCACGCTGTCTTTGTGCTCTTCCAGACGACCCGGCACAGACAACAAACCGCTCGGCTTGTTGACCACCATAATATGGTCATCCTGATACAGGATAACCAGCCAGGGTTCCTGCGGTGGATTGTAGTTTTCCATCCCCATTTTCGGCTCCGTTACTGATGCGTTACAACGATCAAACGCAGGGCATCCAGACGCCAGCCTGCCTGATCCAGGCTTTCCATTACCTGCTGACGGTTGCTCTCAATGGCGGTCAGTTCGTCGTCACGAATGTTCGGGTTCACTGCACGCAGAGCTTCCAGACGAGACAGCTCGGCAGACAGTTTTTCGTCGGCTTCGTTACGTGCGGCATCAATCAGTGCACGGGCAGATTTCTCGATCTGTGCTTCACCCAACTGAAGGATAGCGTGAACATCCTGCTGCACGGCGTTAACCAGTTTGCTGCCGGTGTGACGGTTAACCGCGTTAAGCTGACGGTTAAAGGTTTCAAACTCCACCTGCGCCGCCAGGTTGTTGCCGTTTTTATCCAGCAGCATACGTACCGGCGTCGGCGGCAGGAAGCGGTTGAGCTGCAACTGCTTCGGAGCCTGGGCTTCGACCACGTAAATCAGTTCCACCAACAGCGTACCTACCGGCAACGCTTTGTTTTTCAACAGTGAAATCGTGCTGCTACCGGTATCGCCAGAAAGGATCAGATCCAGACCGTTGCGGATCAGCGGATGCTCCCAGGTAATAAACTGCGCATCTTCACGCGCCAGCGCCACTTCACGGTCGAAGGTGATGGTGATGCCATCTTCCGACAAGCCAGGGAAGTCCGGCACCAGCATATGATCGGACGGTGTCAGCACGATCATGTTGTCGCCGCGATCGTCCTGATTGATACCGATAATATCGAACAGGTTCATGGCGAAGGCGATCAGGTTGGTATCGTCATCCTGCTCTTCAATGCTTTCTGCCAGTGCCTGGGCTTTTTCGCCACCGTTGGAATGGATTTCCAGCAGGCGGTCACGACCTTGTTCCAGCTGTGCTTTCAGCGCTTCATGTTGCTCGCGGCAGTTTTTGATCAGATCGTCAAAGCCTTCGGTTTGATCCGGTGAAGCCAGATAGTTAATCAGATCGTTGTATACACTATCGTAAATAGTGCGTCCGGTCGGGCAGGTGTGCTCGAATGCATCCAGACCTTCGTGATACCAGCGCACCAGCACCGACTGAGCCGTTTTTTCCAGATAAGGCACATGGATCTGAATATCGTGCGCCTGACCGATACGATCCAGACGCCCAATACGCTGCTCCAGCAGATCCGGGTTGAATGGCAGGTCAAACATCACCATGTGGCTGGCGAACTGGAAGTTACGTCCTTCAGAACCGATTTCCGAGCACAGCAGTACCTGCGCACCGGTGTCTTCTTCAGCAAACCAGGCGGCAGCGCGGTCACGTTCGATAATCGACATGCCTTCGTGGAACACAGCAGCGCGGATACCTTCACGTTCGCGCAGTACTTGCTCCAGTTGCAGCGCAGTGGCAGCTTTAGCGCAGATCACCAGCACTTTCTGAGAGCGATGGCTGGTCAGGTAGCCCATCAGCCACTCAACGCGCGGATCGAAGTTCCACCAGGTGGCGTTATCACCTTCAAATTCCTGATAAATACGCTCCGGGTAGAGCATATCGCGAGCGCGATCTTCCGCACTTTTGCGTGCGCCCATAATGCCGGAGACTTTAATAGCCGTCTGATACTGCGTCGGCAGCGGCAGCTTAATGGTGTGCAGCTCGCGTTTCGGGAAGCCTTTCACACCGTTACGGGTGTTACGGAACAGCACGCGGCTGGTGCCATGGCGATCCATCAGCATGGAAACCAGTTCCTGACGGGCGCTCTGTGCATCTTCGCTGTCGCTGTTTGCCGCCTGCAGCAACGGCTCAATATCCTGCTCGCCGATCATCTCGCCAAGCATGTTCAGTTCGTCATTGCTCAGCTTGTTACCTGCCAGCAGCATGGCAACGGCGTCCGCAACCGGACGATAATTTTTCTGCTCTTCAACAAATTGCGCGAAATCGTGGAAACGGTTCGGGTCCAGCAGACGCAGACGGGCGAAGTGGCTTTCCATCCCCAGTTGTTCCGGGGTTGCGGTCAGCAGCAGAACGCCCGGCACGTGCTCTGCCAGTTGTTCAATGGCCTGATATTCGCGGCTCGGCGCATCTTCGCTCCACACCAGGTGATGGGCTTCATCGACCACCAGCAGGTCCCACTCGGCTTCACAGAGATGTTCCAGACGCTGTTTGCTACGACGGGCAAAATCCAGCGAGCAAATCACCAGCTGTTCGGTATCGAACGGGTTGTAAGCATCGTGCTGAGCTTCGGCATAACGCTCATCATCAAACAGAGCAAAGCGCAGGTTGAAACGGCGCAGCATTTCTACCAGCCACTGATGCTGTAAGGTTTCCGGGACGATAATCAGCACACGTTCAGCAGCGCCAGAGAGCAGTTGCTGATGCAGGATCATCCCGGCTTCAATGGTTTTCCCTAAACCCACTTCGTCAGCCAGCAGGACGCGCGGCGCGTGGCGGCGGCCAACATCATGAGCGATGTTGAGCTGGTGCGGGATCAGGCTGGTACGCTGACCGCGCAGGCCGCTGTACGGCATACGGAACTGTTCGCTGGAATACTTACGCGCGCGATAACGCAGCGCAAAGCGGTCCATACGGTCAATCTGCCCGGCAAACAGACGGTCCTGCGGTTTGCTGAACACCAGTTTGCTATCAAGGAAAACTTCACGCAGGGCTACGCCGGACTCTTCAGTATCCAGGCGAGTACCGATATAAGTCAGCAAGCCATTTTCTTCTTTTACTTCTTCGACTTGCATCTGCCAGCCGTCATGGCTGGTAATGGTATCACCAGGGTTGAACATCACGCGGGTCACGGGGGAATCACTGCGTGCGTACAGACGGTTTTCACCAGTAGATGGGAAAAGTAAAGTGACAGTTCGCGCATCCACCGCGACAACGGTTCCAAGTCCCAATTCGCTTTCTGTATCGCTGATCCAGCGTTGACCAAGTGTAAAAGGCATATGTGTTCGGCTCTATATCTTTAATTGCAGGCAATAACCACCCGCTACCGTGCTTATGAGGTAGTGGTGTTATTCAGGTCCAGGAATGGAAAGGGCGCTATGGTACTGGATGGCAAAGCATTCGTCACGCATCAAAATGGTATCTGGCGAACTCTTTTTTTGCTCAAAATAGCCCAAGTTGCCCGGTCATAAGTGTAGCAAAATTATCCTCAATAAAAGGGAGTATTCCCTCCGCCACGGGTTGTAGCTGGCGGGTCAGATAGTGTTCGTAATCCAGTGGTGAACGTTGGTAGTCCAGCGGCTCCGGGCCGTTGGTGGTCCATACGTACTTAATGGTGCCGCGGTTCTGATATTGCAAGGGGCGACCGCGCTTTTGGTTTTCTTCATCGGCAAGGCGTGCAGCGCGTACATGAGGCGGAACATTACGCTGATATTCGCTCAGCGGACGGCGAAGGCGTTTACGGTAAACCAGCCGCGCATCCAGTTCACCCGCCATCAGTTTGTCGATGGTTTCGCGGACGTACTCCTGATATGGCTCGTTGCGGAAGATACGCAGGTACAGCTCCTGCTGAAACTGCTGGGCCAGCGGCGTCCAGTCGGTGCGCACGGTTTCCAGCCCTTTAAACACCATCCGCTGTTTATCGCCCTCCTGAATCAGCCCGGCATAACGCTTTTTACTACCGGTATCGGCTCCGCGAATGGTTGGCATCAGAAAACGGCAGAAATGGGTTTCATACTCCAGTTCTAATGCGCTGGTCAGCCGTTGTTTTTGCAGCGTTTCTGCCCACCAGGCGTTAACGTGCTGCACCAGTGCACGACCAATTTTCGCCGCTTCTTCTTCCGAATGTGCGCCTTTCAACCAGACAAACGTTGAGTCGGTATCGCCGTAGATCACGTCGTAGCCCTGCGCTTCAATCAATGCTTTGGTTTGCCGCATGATCTGATGACCACGCATGGTGATCGACGACGCCAGGCGCGGATCGAAGAAGCGGCAGGCGGTGGTGCCAAGCACGCCATAAAAGGCATTCATAATGATCTTCAGCGCCTGCGAAAGCGGCTTATTACCCTGACGTTTGGCTTCATCGCGCCCGTGCCAGATGTTAGTCACAATCTCCGGCAGGCAATGTTTCTCCCGCGAGAACCAGGCGTCGAGAAAACCTTCGGTGCTGTGCTCTGGATCAGGCTGCGCCATGCCTTCCACCAGCCCGACGGGATCAATCAGAAAGGTGCGGATGATCGACGGGTACAGGCTTTTGTAGTCCAGCACCAGTACCGAATCATAAAGCCCTGGCCGCGAATCCATCACATAGCCGCCAGGGCTGGCGTGTGGCGGCACTTCGCCGAGATTAGGCGCGACATAACCAGCGCGATGCATTCGCGGAAAATAGAGATGACCAAACGCTGCCACCGAACCGCCGTGCCGATCCACCGGCAGGCCGTTCACCGTCGCTCGTTCGAGTAAAAATGGCATGATTTCAGTTTTGTGGAAGATCTGCGTCACCAGCTCGCAATCTTTCAGGTTATAAGTTGCCAGCGCAGGTTTATCTTCGGCGAAACGGCGGTCAATTTCGTCCATCCGATCCCACGGGTTATCGATAGATTTTCCTTCGCCTAATAACTCCTGAGCGACGGTTTCCAGCGAGAATGAAGAGAAATTCCAGAACGCGGATTTCAGCGCCTCGATACCGTCGATAATTAGCCGCCCTTTGGCCTGGGCAAAAAAGACGCCGTTTTTAAAGCCGTGCTCGCGCCACTCCAGCTCGCTGTTATCGCGCCCCAGCCGCAGCGGAATACGATAACGCTCGGCATGTTTTTGCAGCATTCGTAGATCGAATTGCACCACGTTCCAGCCGATGATCACATCAGGATCGTAGTTGGCAAACCAGGCGTTGAGTTTTTCCAGTAGCTGCGGGCGGCTGGCGACGTACTCCAGTTCGAAATCGAGCGCGGAGGCGTCGCCATTCTCTGGCCCCAGCATATAAACGATGCGCTGCCCGCAACCTTCCAGGCCGATGCAGTACAGCTCACCGTGGCGGGTGGTTTCAATATCAATAGAAACCCACTTGAGCGGCGGACGGTAGTCGGGATGCGGTTTCAGACGGGCATTAACGATAGCGCCATTGCGTATATCACCCTCGACCCACACCGGTGAGGTGATAAACCGCTCCATCAGATAGCGTTCTGGCGGGCGCACATCGGCCTCGTAGATGATAACGCCACCTTCACGCAGGCGCTTTTCGTAATTCATCAACTGGCGATGGGCGCGACAGTAAAGGCCATACACCGGCTGGCGATGAAAATCCTTTAACGCCAGCGGCGTCAGGCGAAAGCCTTGCTCACCCTGCAAAATATGCTGGGCGCGGGGAACCTGATCGGCGGGAATAAACGCCACGGACTCTTGCGGCGCAAGCGTAACCTGCAACGGCCCGTTGTCCGTCGCCAGCCAGAAGGAGACTTCTGTCCCTTGCGGGGTGTCCCGCCAGTGTCGGGTTAAGATAAAACCTGCCTGCGCCACGCTGAAAATCCAATAAAAAACCAGGCTTGATTATAGCCTGGTTTCGTTTGATTGGCTGTGGTTTTATACAGTCATTACTGCCCGTAATATGCCTTCGCACCATGCTTACGCAGATAGTGTTTATCCAGCAGCGTTTGCTGCATATCCGGTAACTGCGGAGCAAGCTGGCGGCAGAAAATCCCCATATAAGCGACTTCTTCCAGCACGATGGCGTTGTGCACCGCATCTTCGGCATTTTTGCCCCATGCAAATGGGCCGTGAGAATGGACCAGGACGCCGGGCATTTGTGCTGCGTCGATTCCCTGTTTTTCGAAGGTTTCTACGATGACGTTACCGGTTTCCCACTCATATTCACCGTTGATTTCTGCGTCGGTCATTTTGCGGGTGCAGGGAATGGTGCCGTAGAAATAGTCGGCGTGGGTGGTACCGGTTGCTGGAATCGACTGACCCGCCTGCGCCCAGATGGTGGCGTGGCGCGAGTGTGTGTGCACAATGCCGCCAATGGACGGGAATGCCTGATAGAGCAGCCGGTGAGTTGGCGTGTCGGAGGAGGGCTTTTTCGTTCCTTCAACCACTTCACCGGTTTCGATGCTGACCACGACCATATCGTCAGCGGTCATGACGTTGTAATCGACGCCGGAAGGTTTGATCACCAAGACGCCGCGCTCGCGATCAACGGCGCTGACGTTGCCCCATGTGAGCGTGACCAGGTTATGTTTTGGCAGCGCCAGGTTGGCTTCTAATACCTGGCGTTTGAGATCTTCTAACATGTTGACTCCTGAGAGGTCGTTTCCCCTCACCCCGGCCCTCTCCCCAAAGGGGCGAGGGGGAAAACAATGCCGGATGCGCTTTGCTTATCCGGCCTACAAATTCACAGCGTGTAGGCCTGATAAGACGCGTCAGCGTCGCATCAGGCGTTACACACCTGATGCGGCTACTTAGCGACGAAACCCGTAATACACTTCGTTCCAGCGCAGCGCGTCTTTAAACGCTGGCAGGCGGGTGTCGTTATCAATCACCGTGATTTCAATGTCGTGCATCTCGGCGAACTGGCGCATATCGTTGAGGTTCAGCGCATGGCTGAAAACGGTATGGTGCGCGCCACCAGCGAGGATCCACGCTTCGGAAGCAGTTGGCAGATCCGGTTGCGCTTTCCACAGCGCATTCGCCACCGGCAGTTTCGGCAGGGAGTGCGGTGTTTTCACCGTGTCGATGCAGTTAACCAGCAGACGGTAACGATCGCCGAGATCAATCAGACTGGCGACAATGGCCGGACCGGTTTGAGTGTTGAAGATCAGGCGGGCAGGATCTTCTTTACCGCCAATACCGAGGTGCTGAACGTCGAGGATCGGTTTCTCTTCTGCGGCGATCGACGGGCAGACTTCCAGCATGTGGGAGCCGAGCACCAGGTCATTGCCTTTCTCGAAGTGATAGGTGTAGTCCTCCATAAAGGAGGTGCCGCCCTGCAGACCGGTTGACATCACCTTCATGATGCGAAGCAGGGCGGCAGTTTTCCAGTCGCCTTCGCCCGCAAAGCCGTAACCCTGCTGCATCAGACGCTGTACGGCCAGACCAGGAAGCTGTTTCAGACCGTGCAAATCTTCAAAGGTGGTGGTGAACGCGTGGAAGCCACCTTGTTCCAGGAAACGCTTCATCCCCAGCTCAATACGCGCCGCTTCCAGCACGTTCTGGCGTTTTTCGCCGTGGATTTGTGTCGCAGGCGTCATGGTGTAGCAGCTTTCGTACTCATCGACCAGCGCGTTAACATCGCCGTCGCTGATGGAGTTCACTACCTGCACCAGATCGCCAACCGCCCAGGTATTGACGGAGAAACCGAACTTGATCTGTGCGGCAACTTTATCACCATCGGTGACCGCCACTTCACGCATGTTATCGCCAAAACGGCAGACTTTCAGATGACGGGTATCCTGTTTAGAGACCGCCTGACGCATCCAGGAGCCGATACGCTCATGGGCTTGTTTATCCTGCCAGTGACCGGTAACGACGGCATGTTGCTGACGCATACGCGCGCCGATGAAGCCGAACTCACGACCGCCATGTGCAGTCTGGTTCAGGTTCATAAAGTCCATATCGATGCTATCCCACGGCAGCGCCGCGTTAAACTGGGTGTGGAATTGCAGCAACGGTTTGTTGAGCATGGTCAGGCCGTTGATCCACATTTTGGCCGGGGAGAAGGTGTGCAGCCACACCACCAGGCCGGCGCAACGATCGTCGTAATTCGCGTCGCGGCAAATAGCGGTGATTTCATCCGGCGTGGTGCCCAGCGGTTTCAACACCAGTTTGCAGGGCAGCTTCGCTTCCGTATTCAGCGCATTAACAACGTGCTCGGCATGTTGGGTGACCTGACGCAGGGTTTCCGGGCCATACAGATGCTGGCTGCCAATTACAAACCACACTTCATAATTATCAAAAATCGTCATTGTCGTGTCCTTATAGAGTCGGAACGGCCTGGGCAGCCTGTGCCGGGGCGGAAGTTGGAAGATAGTGTTGTTCGGCGCTCATCGCCCATTGCTGATAGCGGCGATAAAGCTGTTCAAAGCGTTGTGCCTGTTCGCTGCGCGGTTGCAGGGTTTTCTCTACTGCACTGGCCATTTTTTGCTGGGCTGATGGGATGTCTGCGTGCACTTTCGCGGCGACGGCAGCGAAAATCGCCGCACCGAGCGCACAGCACTGGTCAGAGGCAACAATTTGCAGCGGGCGATTCAGCACGTCGCAGCAGGCCTGCATAATGACCTGGTTTTTCCGCGCGATGCCGCCCAGCGCCATCACGTTATTAACGGCGATCCCCTGATCGGTAAAGCACTCCATGATTGCGCGTGCGCCAAAGGCGGTGGCAGCAATCAAACCGCCGAACAGCAGCGGAGCGTCGGTAGCGAGGTTCAGATCGGTAATCACCCCTTTCAGGCGTTGGTTAGCGTTCGGTGTGCGGCGGCCGTTAAACCAGTCGAGCACCACCGGCAGGTGATCCAGAGACGGATTTTTGGCCCATGCTTCGGTCAGCGCCGGAAGCAGTTGTTTCTGGCTGGCGTTGATTTGCTCTTTCAGTTCCGGATGCTGGGCGGCAAGCTGTTCCAGCGGCCAGCCGAGTACGCGACCGAACCAGGCGTAGATATCACCAAACGCCGACTGACCTGCTTCCAGACCGATAAATCCAGGCACCACGCTGCCATCAACCTGACCGCAAATGCCTTTCACTGCCCGCTCGCCAACGCTCTGTTTATCGGCAATCAGAATGTCGCAGGTGGAAGTACCAATAACTTTTACCAGTGCGTTAGGCTGTGCGCCTGCGCCAACTGCGCCCATATGGCAGTCAAACGCGCCTCCGGAAATCACCACGCTTTCAGGCAGGCCGAGACGCTGCGCCCATTCCGGACATAAAGTGCCCACCGGAATATCGGCAGTCCAGGTGTCAGTGAACAGCGGGGAAGGTAAATGGCGATTGAGGATTGGATCCAGCTCATCAAAGAAACTGGCTGGCGGCAGGCCGCCCCAGCTTTCGTGCCATAGCGACTTATGCCCGGCGCTGCAACGTCCGCGACGAATATCCTGCGGGCGGGTGGTACCGGAAAGCAGAGCTGGCACCCAGTCGCACAGCTCAATCCACGATGCGGCAGATTGCGCCACGGCGCTGTCCTGGCGAGTCACATGCAGGATTTTTGCCCAGAACCATTCGCTGGAATAAATACCGCCAATATAGCGGGAGTAGTCAACGTTGCCCGCCGTGTGACATAAGCGGGTTATCTCTTCCGCTTCTTCAACCGCGGTGTGGTCTTTCCACAATACGAACATCGCGTTCGGGTTTTCGGCAAACTCCGGGCGCAGCGCCAGGACATTACCGTCCGCGTCAATCGGTGCGGGCGTCGAGCCGGTTGTGTCAACGCCAATCCCGACCACAGCTGCGCGCTGCTCGGCGCTAAGCTCTGCAAGCACGGTTTTCAGCGCCGCTTCCATTGACTCAATGTAGTCACGCGGATGATGACGGAACTGGTTATTTGGGGCATCACAAAATTGCCCTTTCTGCCAACGGGGATACCACTCTACGCTGGTGGCGATCTCTTCACCGGTGGCGCAGTCCACCGCCAAAGCTCGCACAGAATCACTGCCAAAATCGAGGCCAATTGCAATCGCCATCGTTTCACTCCATCCAAAAAAACGGGTATGGAGAAACAGTAGAGAGTTGCGAAAAAAAGCGTCAGGTAGGATCCGCTAATCTTATGGATAAAAATGCTATGGCATAGCAAAGTGTGACGCCGTGCAAATAATCAATGTGGACTTTTCTGCCGTGATTATAGACACTTTTGTTACGCGTTTTTGTCATGGCTTTGGTCCCGCTTTGTTACAGAATGCTTTTAATAAGCGGGGTTACCGGTTGGATTAGCGAGAAGAGCCAGTAAAAGACGCAGTGACGGCAATGTCTGATGCAATATGGACAATTGGTTTCTTCTCTGAATGGCGGGAGTATGAAAAGTATGGCTGAAGCGCAAAATGATCCCCTGCTGCCGGGATACTCGTTTAACGCCCATCTGGTGGCGGGTTTAACGCCGATTGAGGCCAACGGTTATCTCGATTTTTTTATCGACCGACCACTGGGAATGAAGGGTTATATTCTCAATCTCACCATACGCGGCCAGGGGGTGGTGAAAAATCAGGGACGAGAATTTGTCTGCCGACCGGGTGATATTTTGCTGTTCCCGCCAGGAGAGATTCATCACTACGGTCGTCATCCGGAGGCTCGCGAATGGTATCACCAGTGGGTTTACTTTCGTCCGCGCGCCTACTGGCATGAATGGCTTAACTGGCCGTCAATATTTGCCAATACGGGTTTCTTTCGCCCGGATGAAGCGCACCAGCCGCATTTCAGCGACCTGTTTGGGCAAATCATTAACGCCGGGCAAGGGGAAGGGCGCTATTCGGAGCTGCTGGCGATAAATCTGCTTGAGCAATTGTTACTGCGGCGCATGGAAGCGATTAACGAGTCGCTCCATCCACCGATGGATAATCGGGTACGCGAGGCTTGTCAGTACATCAGCGATCACCTGGCAGACAGCAATTTTGATATCGCCAGCGTCGCACAGCATGTTTGCCTGTCGCCGTCGCGTCTGTCGCATTTGTTCCGCCAGCAGTTAGGAATTAGCGTCTTAAGCTGGCGCGAGGACCAACGCATTAGTCAGGCGAAGCTGCTTTTGAGCACCACCCGGATGCCTATTGCTACCGTCGGTCGCAATGTTGGTTTTGACGATCAACTCTATTTCTCGCGAGTATTTAAAAAATGCACCGGGGCCAGTCCGAGCGAGTTCCGTGCCGGTTGTGAAGAAAAAGTGAATGATGTAGCCGTCAAGTTGTCATAATTGGTAACGAATCAGACAATTGACGACTTGACGGAGTAGCATAGGGTTTGCAGAATCCCTGCTTCGTCCATTTGACAGGCACATTATGCAAGCATTGCTGGAACACTTTATTACCCAATCCACCGTGTATTCATTGATAGCGGTGGTGTTGGTGGCCTTTCTGGAGTCGCTGGCGCTGGTCGGTTTGATTCTACCCGGTACGGTGCTGATGGCGGGGCTGGGGGCGCTGATTGGCAGCGGCGAGTTAAGTTTCTGGCACGCCTGGCTGGCAGGGATCGTCGGTTGCCTGCTGGGCGACTGGATCTCCTTCTGGCTGGGCTGGCGTTTTAAAAAGCCATTGCATCGCTGGTCATTTCTGAAGAAAAACAAAGTACTACTTGATAAAACTGAACATGCGTTGCATCAACACAGCATGTTCACCATTCTGGTCGGTCGTTTTGTTGGCCCGACGCGTCCGCTGGTGCCAATGGTGGCGGGAATGCTGGATCTCCCGGTGGCAAAATTTATTACGCCGAATATTATCGGCTGCCTGCTGTGGCCACCGTTTTACTTCCTGCCGGGGATTCTGGCGGGTGCGGCGATCGATATTCCAGCCGGAATGCAGAGCGGCGAGTTTAAATGGTTGCTGCTGGCGACGGCGGTATTTTTGTGGGTTGGTGGCTGGCTGTGCTGGCGGTTATGGCGCAGCGGTAAAGCAACCGATCGTTTAAGTCATTATTTGTCGCGCGGTCGTTTGTTGTGGCTGACGCCGTTGATTTCTGCCGTCGGTGTAGTGGCGCTGGTGGTGTTAATTCGCCACCCGTTGATGCCGATGTATATCGATATTTTGCGTAAAGTGGTTGGGGGTTAGGGGATAGCCTTGTGCGGGTTGCCTGATGCGACGCTTGCCGCGTCTTATCAGGCCTACAAAACGCACTGTCCGTAGGTCGGATAAGGCGTTCACGCCGCATCCGACAGTGCATACTAACCCGTAATCCCCAATAGTGCCGAAGCACTCGCCTTACCGCTCAACAACTCATCGGTCATACCCTGCCAGGCGATGCGCCCGTCGGCGACCACCACCGAGCGTGTGGCGATCCGCGCCGCATCTTCCACACTGTGCGACACCATCAATAGCGTCATTTTTTGCTGCTGGCAGCTCGTGCTCACCAGCGTCAACATCTCTTGACGTAACGCCGGATCGAGCGCAGAGAACGGTTCATCGAGCAATAAAATCGGCTGTTCGCGCACCAGACAACGCGCTAACGCCACGCGCTGTCGTTGACCGCCAGAAAGCTCGCCCGGTAATCGCGCCATTAAATTATCAATCCCCATCTGGCGGGCGATAGCGTGCATTTTCTCCTGTTGTGCCGCGTTCAGCTTCAATCCTGGATTAAGCCCCAGCCCGATGTTCTGCGCGACCGTCAGGTGACTGAACAGGTTGTTCTCCTGAAACAGCATCGACACCGGACGGCGTGACGGCGGCGTAGAGGTGTGATCAACGCCGTCGATAGTCAGCGAACCGCTGGCTGGCGTCAGAAAACCGGCGATCAAATTCAGCAGGGTACTTTTACCCGCGCCGCTTGGCCCGAGGATCGCCACCTGCTCGCCCCGTTCCACCGTTAAGCTAAAACGCATCGGCAAATGGTGGTAAAGCCAGGTGATATCAGTCAGTTTTAACATTTCGCCCCGGTAGTTTTTCAATCACGGTAAACAGCAGAAAACAGAGTAGCAGCAGAATTAACGCGGTGACCGCGCCGTCCTGGCTGCGATAGGAGCCAATTTGCTGGTAGAGATAAAACGGCAGGGTGCGGAAATCATCGTTACCGAACAACGCCACCACGCCAAAATCACCAATCGATAGCACACAAGCAAAGGCCAGTGCCTGCGCAAGTGGGCGTTTCAGGGCGCGCAGCTCCACCACTTTTAAGCGTGACCAGCCTTCAATGCCCAGCGACTGACACAACATACTGTAACGC
Source organism: Escherichia sp. WS547 (assembly GCF_046486065.1). Taxonomy (NCBI): domain Bacteria; kingdom Pseudomonadati; phylum Pseudomonadota; class Gammaproteobacteria; order Enterobacterales; family Enterobacteriaceae; genus Escherichia; species Escherichia sp. WS547. The sequence goes on from NZ_JBJQMA010000005.1 coordinate 57,011, forward strand.
GCGGTGATATCGCGCATCGGGTTTTCCAGCACCTTCAGCGCATAAGGGATCGCCATTAACGCATTGGTGAAAATCACAATGCCGTCAGCAGATTGCGGCAGGCCGATAGTGTTGTTGAGCAGTAAAAAGAAGCCCGTAGCCAGCACAATCCCCGGCATGGCGAGGATCAACATGCCGCTCATCTCCAGCGCCTGACCCGCCAGCATTTTTTGCCGCACCCGCAGTTCGCGACTGCTCCATAGCAGCATCATGGTCAGCACTACGCATAATACGCTTGCCGCCAGCGCAATACGCAACGAGGTCCACAGCGCCTGCCACAGCACCGGTTGTGCCAGCACTTCCGGCAACTGGCGATTTACCCCATCGACGATCACCGCCAGTAACGGTGGTAGCAACAGCAGCAGCGCCAGCACAATTAACACCGTGTCGCAAATGCGGCTATGCAGACGATCGTCCGGGTCGCGCCAGCCTTGCAGCAGAGTAGTGCCGGGCGCAATGGCCTTACTCAATCGCTGACTCAACAGCACTAGCCCGAGGCAACACACCATCTGGATCAACGCCAGCATCGCCGCGCGGGCAGGATCGTAGTCGTAACTCAGCGCCTGATAAATAGCCAGCTCGATAGTGGTCGCCTGCGGACCGCCGCCCAGCGACAGCACGGTGGCGAAGCTGGCGAAACAGAGCATAAAGATAAGCGCAGCAACTGGCGGGATTTGTCGCCGTAACCACGGCCATTCGACGAAGCGGAAAAAATGCCAGCCGCGCATCCCAAGCTGGGCGGCAAGCTGACGTTGTTCGCCGGGAATGTTTTCCAGTGCCTGGAGTAATAAGCGGCTCGCCATCGGCAGATTAAAAAATACGTGCGCCAGCAAAATACCTTGCAGGCCGTAGGGCGAAAAGGTCCACTCCAGACCGAGCGATTGGCAGAGCGATGCCAGCCAGCCCTGGCGACCATAGACGCTAAGAATGCCGAAAACAGCAACCAGCACCGGGAGGATCAAGGTCATTGCGCACAGACGCAACAGCGCCAGCCGACCCGGAAAGCGCCTGCGATAGAGCGCGCGGGCGAGGAATATCGCGGGTACGACAGAGAGTAGCGCCGAGAGAAACGCCTGCCAGAAGGAGAAGCGCACCACATGCCACAGGTAGCTGTCCTGCCAGATTGCCACCCAGTCACCCTGCGGCGCGTTCCACCACAGGGCGAGAAACGCCGCCAGCGCAACCGCCACCACAAGCGTAGCGGCGCTTACACCTGGAATTAACCAGCCGGGAATTAACGGCTGACGGCGCGTTGCCATTCGCTAATCCATGCCTGACGTTGTGCCGCCACTTCGGCTGGCGTGAACTCCAGCGTGGTTGCCGGTTTGGTCAATTGTTCAAACCCGGCAGGCAGCGTGACATTTGCCACCGGATACATCCAGTTGCCGGTTGGGATCGCATTCTGGAAAGCCGGAGAAACCATAAACTGGAGGAATTTTTGCGCCAGCTCTGGCTGCTTGCTGGCAGCGGTGCGGGCGGCGACTTCCACTTGCAAATAGTGACCTTCGCTGAAGTTCGCGGTGGCGTAGTTATCTTTCTTCTCTTCGAGAATGTGATAAGCCGGAGAGGTGGTGTAACTCAGGACCAGATCGCTTTCACCTTTTAAAAACAGGCCGTAGGCTTCGCTCCAGCCTTTGGTGACCGTGACCGTTTTCTTCGCCAGTTTCTGCCAGGCTTGTGGGGCGTCATCGCCATAGACTTTTTGCATCCACAACAGCAGACCCAGTCCCGGCGTGCTGGTGCGCGGATCCTGATAAATCACCCGCCAGTTTTGATCGCTTTCAACCAGCTCTTTCAGGCTTTGCGGCGGATTTTTCAGTTTGTTCTTGTCATAGACGAAGGCGAAATAGCCGTAATCAAACGGTACGAAAGTGTCATTATTCCAGCCGCCGGGAACGTTAACGGCATCCGCTGCCACGCCGCTTTTGGCAAATAGTCCGGTTTTACTGGCTGCGTCTAACAGATTGTTATCCAGCCCCAGCACCACATCGGCTTTGCTGTTTTTGCCTTCCATCCGCAGACGGTTGAGAAGCGAAACGCCATCTTCCAGCGCCACCATTTTCAGTTCGCAATTACAGTCGGCTTCAAAGGCTTTTTTAACCACCGGACCTGGACCCCAGTCGGCGGCGAAGGAGTCGTAGGTGTAGACGGTCAGAACGGGTTTAGCGAAAACGGGCGCTGTGCACAGCAACAGCAGGGGCAGATATTTTTTTAACACTTTGCACCTCAAAAAAGAGTGGCAAAGGACTTGAGAAGGAGCCTCAAATCCCTTCGCCGGCGTTATCCGGATCAGGTTCGACGGGTATTTTCTCAGCGCACGCGTCTGCGTGGCACCCCGTTGAGAACGGCGTTAGTGTAGTGATTTTGTTATCAACCAGCAATCCATAGAGAAGGTGTATTAAAAAAGCCAATATTCGTTCAGCTATCAAGGACGTATTTGCATAGCTGGGAAGCTTTGAACCGAAAGAATCCCTTAGCACAGTCAAAATCGGTAATGCAACGGCTTATTGCGTGAATGAGCGATTTTTGACAGTATTCTTATTCAGGACGCTTATTCTGAGTTTTTAACTCAGAGTGGAGCTATCAGCATGAAAGTAAGAAACCCAGAACAGATTAGTATCCCTGCAAGTAATACCACTAAAGATCCAGGCCTTACTCATTCTCAGATTATCAGGATGGTTAACCTGGTCAAAAAGACCGAGAATATGAATATCTTTGAAGAGCTATGGGAGACGTTACGCAATCTCTTCCGGTCAGATAAACATTCCCAGACTGCGGCAAGGCAAATTCTGAAGGATGCATTTTATTTCCATAATAGTGATGACTACTCAAAATACTTTACCGGGGCTGTCGATGGGGATGCGCGTGATAAGTTTACCCACTGGCTGATAAATTTTAATAAACTCAAAGAACATGCAATAGATCCGGAAAATATGGCCGCGAAGGCCTCACTCTCGTCAGGAGATACGTTAAGAGTCAGTTTTTTTATTGGAGATGAGGCAATACTTACTCTGGATTTGCAGCTGAAAGAGAGCACCAGTACCGGGTGCATTGATCTGAGTCATGCTTACTTTAACGGGGTTGTCATTTGTGGTATTGACCGTCTCGAGGTTGACCTGAGCAATGCTGAAACGAACAATAGCCGTTGGTATGACTGACCTGCGCGAGGTTAACCTGAAAAAGCTGACCTTTCCGGCCAGAACACGGCTAGGCTGCGCCGTTATTGATTAACTCAGAATATGAAAGAGGGGCTGGAATGCCCCTTCTTTAATCTTATTTGCGACGCTAATCAGACGATGCATAAAATAGAGAAAATATAAAAGTAATGTATTTTATTCATTCCGTCTGAATATAAAAAATGCGCTCATGACCGCCAAAAGGCGCAAGCTACTCTGGATCCGGCGGCGCAAACCACGCTGATTTAAAATCGAACCAGCCGAGGGTGTTCATGCGCAGGCCGCGCATACTGCGTTGTCCCTGAATAATCAGCCAGTGGTGGATAAGCGGCACCATTGCTTTGCTGGCGACCAGTTGCTGGCACCAGTTCGCCAGGTTCATTTCGCCATTGCGCCAGCGGGCGGCGTCGGCTTGCCAGTCGATCGGAATACAGTGTTGGAGCAGCGGCACCTCGCACAGGTGCGCGAATAGCGAAAAATCCAGCGGCAGCGTAAAGTTGGCGCTGTTAAGCCAGATATCGCTCTCGATCTCTCCTTCATGCCACTGATCGTAGCTGATCTCTTTGATTTCCAGCGTGACCTGGTGACTTGCCAGAATCTGCTGCATGATCCCGGCAATCACCCTATGCTCACTGTGATCCTGATAAAAGGTCAGGGTGAGGCTTTCCAGACCAGCCGGTTTTTCGCTCTTTATGGTGCGGGTATGGTGCCAACGGGGAAGCAGCCCATAGGCCGGAAACCACAGCTGCTGGTACTGTTCCTCGGCGAAATAAACCAGATTGGTCGGCGAAAGCACATAGCTTATCCAGTCTCTGACTTGCTGATTCGCCCCGCGATGGGTACGGCTGTCGAACAGTAAATAGTAACAACCTTCTTCAAGGCGGCTTTCAATCTCTTTTTCCTCGTCTTGCGGTCCTTTCAGCATCAGGCCTCCCGCGGGGTCATCAGCAATTTCCGGCAAGACCCAGACGTTAACTTCGTCGATTAATGCCCGATAACCAAAGAAGTCGTCGAATGCCTGAATTTTCAGTTGATTGCTGCTGTTGCGGATCACCGCATAAGGACCCGTTCCGATGGGATGGCTGGCAAAGTTGCTGAGGGTTTCCCATTCGTGCGGCAGGATCATCGCCGGAACTTGCCCCAGCAGTAACGGTAACCAGCGGTCCGGTTGCGTGAGATGGATATCCAGCGTCCAGGGCGTCGGCGACACAATGTCAGCAATATGCGAATAGAGCGGCAGCGTATTGATTCGTTTTAAAGAGGCGATCACGTCGTCCATTTCCAGTTCACGACCATGATGAAAATGGACTCCTGGACGCAAAAAGAAACGCCAGTGAAGCGGTGAAATTTGCTGCCAGTGGTGGGCGATGTCCGCTTCCAGTTCCCCATTTTCCTCATTTATGCGCGTTAGCGAACTGAAGATTTGCCGGGCGATATGGGTTTCGGAACGGCGCAATGCACTGCCGGGCAGCAGATTACGCAACGGACGATAGTAGAGCACACGCAGGATGTGCCGCCCCTGGCGGAAGCTGCGTCCCAGATGAGAAACCAACATTTGCCGCACAGCCGCTTTGTCGCCAACCAGTTGCACCAGTTGATCGATACGATCCTGCTCCAGCAGGTCCTCTGCTCGCTGTTGCTGAAGCGCCAGCCCGGTATAGAGGAATGTCAGACACGAGCGTTTGCCGCGCCCGACTTCCGCTTCCCACGTCAGCCAGCCGCGATCCTGCATGGTGTTGAGCAGGGTGCGCATATGACGACGCGAGCAGCTCAATAACGCTGCCAGTTCGTTGAGCGTCGTGTCCTGCGATTTACCCTCGCAGCATTGCCACAGGCGGATGAACTGTTGTTGCAGACGAGCAGATGGCATAAAAGGGGAACTCCTGCGCAAAAGACAGCAATTTTATTTTCCCTATATTAAGTCAATAATTCCTAACGATGAAGCAAGGAGGTGCCCCATGCGTCAGTTTTATCAGCACTATTTTACCGCGACAGCGAAGTTGTGCTGGTTGCGTTGGTTAAGCGTCCCACAACGATTAACCATGCTTGAAGAACTGATGCAGTGGGAGGGGAGTCATTCTGGCTACTGATTTGCGGACATCATGTGTGACTGAGTATTGGTGTTAATCGCCACGCCAGCAGTGATTATCTGCTGGCTTTTTTCTTTTTGGCGATTGAGTGCCGGACGGTTTACAAACTAACGCATAAATTCCGGTTGCTTCTCTTCATAAGACGCAATAGCGTCGTCGTGCTGCAGGGTCAGGCCAATGCTGTCCAGACCATTCATCATGCAGTGGCGGCGGAAGGCATCAATGGTAAATCGATAAGTTTTCTCTCCCGCTTTCACCTCTTGCGCTTCCAGGTCCACGTCGAAATAAATCCCCGGATTGGCCTGCACCAGCGCAAACAGTTCGTCCACTTCTGCGTCGCTTAATTTCACCGGCAGCAGCTGGTTGTTAAAGCTGTTGCCGTAGAAGATGTCAGCAAAACTCGGTGCAATCACCACTTTAAAACCGTAATCGGTCAATGCCCACGGCGCGTGCTCACGCGAGGAACCGCAGCCGAAGTTTTCTCGTGCCAGCAAAATGGAAGCGCCCTGATACTGCGGGAAGTTCAGCACGAAGTCCGGGTTTGGCTGTTGGCCTTTTTCATCCAGAAAACGCCAGTCGTTAAACAGATGCGCGCCAAAACCAGTACGGGTCACTTTCTGCAAAAACTGTTTCGGGATGATTGCATCGGTATCGACATTGGCGGCATCCAGCGGAACCACCAGGCCTGTGTGTTTGATAAATTTCTCTGCCATGGTGTGCTCCTTATTTAATGTTGCGAATGTCGGCGAAATGTCCGGTCACCGCAGCAGCGGCAGCCATTGCCGGGCTGACCAGATGGGTGCGCCCTCCACGCCCCTGGCGGCCTTCAAAGTTACGGTTGCTGGTGGAGGCACAACGCTCACCCGGATTCAGGCGATCGTTGTTCATCGCCAGACACATTGAGCAGCCAGGCAAGCGCCATTCAAAACCAGCTTCGATAAAGATTTTGTCCAAACCTTCCGCTTCCGCCTGCGCTTTTACCGGACCGGAGCCGGGAACCACCAGCGCTTGTACACCTGGCGCGACTTTCCGGCCTTTGGCGATTTCCGCTGCCGCGCGTAAATCTTCAATGCGCGAGTTGGTGCAGGAACCGATAAACACTTTATCGATAGTCACTTCGGTGAGCGGAATACCCGGTTTCAGCCCCATATAGGCCAACGCTTTTTCTGCCGACGCGCGTTCAACCGGATCGGCAAACGAAGCCGGATCGGGAATATTGTCGTTCACGGAAATCACCTGACCTGGATTGGTACCCCAGGTGACCTGCGGTGAAATCTCTTCTGCCCGCAAAGTCACAACGGTATCGAAAGTTGCGCCTTCGTCGGTTTGCAGAGTTTTCCAGTAGGCAACGGCGTCGTCGAAATCTTTGCCTTTCGGCGCATGCAGACGGCCTTTGACATAGTTAAAGGTGGTTTCGTCCGGTGCAACCAGACCGGCTTTCGCGCCCATTTCGATTGCCATATTGCACAGGGTCATACGACCTTCCATGCTTAAATCACGGATTGCTTCGCCGCAAAACTCCACCACATGCCCGGTGCCGCCTGCGCTGCCAGTTTTACCGATAATTGCCAGCACGATATCTTTCGCGGTAATGCCTGGCGCAGCTTTGCCCTGGACTTCAATTTTCATGGTCTTCGCACGACCCTGTTTCAGGGTTTGCGTTGCCAGTACGTGTTCAACTTCGGAAGTGCCGATACCAAAGGCCAGTGCGCCAAACGCGCCGTGGGTGGCGGTATGCGAGTCGCCGCAGACAATAGTCATCCCCGGCAATGTGACGCCCTGTTCCGGCCCCATTACATGGACGATCCCCTGATACGGGTGATTCAGGTCATACAGCTCGACGCCAAACTCTTTGCAGTTTTTGATCAGCTCCTGCATCTGGATGCGCGCCATTTCACCGCAGGCATTAATGTCTTTGGTCTGAGTAGAGACGTTGTGATCCATGGTGGCGAAGGTTTTCCCCGGCTGACGTACCGGGCGACCGTGGGCGCGCAGACCATCGAACGCCTGCGGTGAGGTCACTTCATGCACCAGGTGGCGGTCGATATATAACAGCGGGGTTTCGTTTTCGGCTTCGTACACTACGTGAGCGTCGAACAATTTTTCGTATAACGTCTTAGCCATGATTACACCCCTTCTGCCACATAGCGGGCAATGATATCGCCCATTTCATTGGTACTAACGGCGGCAGCGCCACGGGCTAAATCTCCGGTGCGAATGCCTTCTTCTAATGCGCGGTTAATGGCGCGTTCAATGGCGGAAGCCGCATCATCGGCATCCAGGCTGTAACGCAGCAGCAGTGCCAGCGACAGGATTTGTGCAATCGGGTTGGCGATGTTTTTGCCTGCGATATCTGGTGCGGAGCCGCCTGCCGGTTCATACAGACCAAAACCTTGTTCGTTCAGGCTGGCGGAAGGCAACATCCCCATTGAGCCAGTGATCATTGCGCACTCGTCAGACAGAATGTCGCCAAACAGGTTGGAGCACAGCAGGACGTCAAACTGTGATGGATCTTTAATCAGCTGCATGGTGGCGTTGTCGATGTACATATGCGCCAGTTCGACATCCGGGTATTCCGTGGCGATCTCGTTAACGATCTCCCGCCATAAAATAGAGGATTGCAGCACGTTGGCTTTGTCGATAGACGTCACTTTATGGCGACGTTTACGAGCAGATTCAAACGCGATGCGGGCGATACGTTCGATCTCAAAACGGTGATACACCTCGGTATCAAACGCTTTTTCATATTGTCCGCTACCTTCGCGGCCTTTTGGCTGACCGAAATAGATGCCGCCGGTCAGTTCGCGCACACACAGGATGTCGAAGCCGTTAGCGGCAATGTCAGCACGCAGCGGACAGAATGCTTCCAGCCCCTGATACAGTTTTGCCGGACGCAGATTGCTGAATAATTTGAAGTGTTTACGCAAAGGCAACAGTGCGCCGCGTTCTGGTTGCTGGTCTGGCGGCAAATGTTCCCACTTCGGACCACCTACCGAGCCAAACAGCACGGCATCGGCTTGCTCACAACCTTCAACCGTCGCAGGCGGCAGCGGCTGCCCGTGGTTATCAATGGCTGCGCCGCCTACATCGTAATGGCTGGTGGTGATACGCATCGCAAAGCGGTTGCGCACGGCATCCAGCACTTTCAGCGCCTGGGTCATCACTTCCGGACCAATACCGTCCCCCGGCAATACGGCAATATGGTAATTCTTCGACATCACACGGTTTCCTTGTTGTTTTCGTTGTGTTGAGCTTTGCGTTGCAACTCTTTTTCGACTTCTGCGGCACGCCAGATATTGTTCAGTACGTGCACCATGGCTTTGGCGGAGGACTCGACAATATCGGTGGCCAGGCCGACGCCGTGGAAGCGGCGACCGTTGTAATTTGCGACGATATCCACCTGACCCAGCGCATCTTTACCGTGGCCTTTGGCGGTCAGGCTGTATTTCACCAGTTCGACGTTATAGTCAGTGATGCGGTTAATTGCCTGATAGACGGCATCGACCGGACCGTTACCGTTGGCGGCTTCTGCTTTGACTTCTTCGCCACAGGCCAGTTTGACGGCGGCAGTGGCAATATCGTTAGAGCCAGACTGCACGCTGAAGTAATCCAGACGGAAATGCTCTGGCTCTTCTTGCTGCTTACCGATGAAGGCCAGCGCCTCCAGATCGTAATCAAACACCTGACCTTTTTTGTCCGCCAGCTTCAGGAAAGCATCGTACAAATTGTCTAAATTATATTCACTTTCTTTATACCCCATCTCATCCATGCGATGTTTCACCGCCGCACGCCCCGAACGAGAGGTCAGATTCAGCTGGATTTGGTTCAGACCAATAGATTCTGGTGTCATGATTTCGTAGTTTTCGCGGTTTTTCAGCACGCCATCCTGGTGGATACCGGAGGAGTGTGCGAATGCGCCGCTGCCAACAATGGCTTTGTTTGCCGGGATCGGCATATTACAAATCTGGCTAACTAACTGGCTGGTGCGCCATATTTCCTGGTGATTAATGGCGGTGTGGACGTTGAGAATATCCTTACGAACTTTGATCGCCATGATCACTTCTTCCAGGGAACAGTTACCGGCACGCTCGCCGATCCCGTTCATTGCACCTTCCACCTGGCGTGCACCGGCATGTACCGCCGCCAGTGAGTTTCCGACCGCCAGGCCCAAATCGTCGTGGGTATGTACGGAAATAATGGCTTTGTCGATGTTGGGTACGCGTTCATACAGCCCGCTGATGATTCCGGCGAACTCAAATGGCATGGTGTAGCCCACGGTGTCCGGGATGTTGATGGTGGTGGCACCGGCATTAATCGCCGCTTCGACCACTCGCGCCAGATCGGCAATTGGGGTGCGTCCGGCATCTTCGCAAGAAAATTCAACATCATCGGTGTAATTACGGGCGCGTTTCACCATATAGATAGCGCGTTCGATCACCTCGTCCAGCGTGCTACGCAGCTTGGTGGCAATGTGCATTGGCGAAGTGGCAATAAAGGTATGAATCCGGAAGGCTTCGGCGACTTTCAGAGATTCAGCCGCCACGTCGATATCCTTTTCCACGCAGCGAGCTAACGCGCATACGCGGCTGTTTTTAACCTGGCGAGCGATGGTTTGCACTGATTCAAAATCACCCGGCGAAGAGACGGGGAACCCGACTTCCATCACGTCAACACCCATACGCTCAAGGGCCAGCGCAATTTGCAGTTTTTCTTTCACACTCAAGCTTGCCTGTAACGCCTGTTCACCGTCGCGCAATGTGGTATCGAAAATAATGACTTGCTGGCTCATGGTTTGGGTCCTTGTCTCTTTTTGAGCGCCTCGCTTCGGGCATAAAAAAACCCGCGCAATGGCGCGGGTTTTTTGTTTGACTGAGTGCTGACTTAATTCTGAATGCCGCTCACCAGTCTACCGCGCAAAGAAGATGCGTTTAGTAGTAGTAGACCGATAAAGCGAACGATGTGAGTCATTAAATCAGCTCCAGATGAATGCGATATGCTTTTAGAGTTACTGGATACCAAAACGGATGTCAACCCTGATGCAACAAAAACGTCCAGCCAGCATGAGTTCTGCATCCGTCAAATTAGCTAATTGTGCTGCGGTGGTTAAAACAAGCGATATTAATTTCTGCTTAACCACCGCCGCTTTTCATCGGTTGACATATTTCAGAATAAATTTTTGCGTCTAATCGACGAGGGAAAGGGGGATAAAATGCACGCGTTACAAAACCTATCCTGATGATTTGTATTGAATTATATGTTTTGCGAATTTTTTGATATTCATTTGGTGAATATTATTGATCGATTAATGTTAAGAATTAATGCATTAAACATATAAATTAATTATTAAAAAAGCACATTTAATCCATTTTGTGGATGATTGAGTATTCGTGGTAGTTATGATTAGATTGTTTTCGCAACAAAAACATTATGGATTATTATGCTGTGGTAAATGACGCTTTGCTCGGCAGTGGATTCTGTTTTTATCAGAACCCGTATCTTTATGTTTTCCTAATTTTACTCATTTTCCTTTTTCTTATTTTATATGCATGATAAATCATATTCTCGAGGATTATTTCTCTGCATTCCAATAAGGGAAAGGGAGTTAAGTGTGACAGTGGAGTTAAGTATGCCAGAGGTACAAACAGATCATCCAGAGACGGCGGAGTTAAGCAAGCCACAGCTACGCATGGTCGATCTCAACTTATTAACCGTTTTCGATGCCGTGATGCAGGAGCAAAACATCACCCGTGCCGCTCATGTTCTGGGAATGTCGCAACCTGCGGTCAGTAACGCTGTTGCACGCCTGAAGGTGATGTTTAATGACGAGCTTTTTGTTCGTTATGGCCGTGGTATTCAACCGACTGCTCGCGCATTTCAACTTTTTGGTTCAGTTCGTCAGGCATTGCAATTAGTACAAAATGAATTACCAGGTTCAGGCTTTGAGCCTGCCAGTAGTGAACGTATATTTCATCTTTGTGTCTGCAGCCCGTTAGACAGCATTCTGACCTCGCAGATTTATAATCACATTGAGCAGATTGCGCCAAATATACATGTTATGTTCAAGTCTTCATTAAATCAGAACACTGAACATCAGCTGCGTTATCAGGAAACGGAGTTTGTGATTAGTTATGAAGACTTCCATCGTCCTGAATTTACCAGTGTGCCATTATTTAAAGATGAAATGGTGCTGGTAGCCAGCAAAAATCATCCAACAATTAAAGGCCCGTTACTGAAACATGATGTTTATAACGAACAACATGCGGCGGTTTCGCTCGATCGTTTCGCGTCATTTAGTCAACCGTGGTATGACACGGTAGATAAGCAAGCCAGTATCGCGTATCAGGGCATGGCAATGATGAGCGTACTTAGCGTGGTGTCGCAAACGCATCTGGTCGCTATAGCGCCGCGTTGGCTGGCTGAAGAGTTCGCTGAATCCTTAGAGTTACAGGTATTACCGCTACCGTTAAAACAAAATAGCAGAACCTGTTATCTCTCCTGGCATGAAGCTGCTGGGCGCGATAAAGGCCATCAGTGGATGGAAGAGCAATTAGTCTCAATTTGCAAACGCTAACTGAATGCAGAATAGGTCAGACATTAATGTCTGGTTTATTCTGCATTTTTTATTGAATGTAGAATTTTATTCTGAATGTGTGATCTCGCTATTTTAGGATTAATTAAAAAAATAGAGAAATTGCTGTAAGTTGTGGGATTCAGCCGATTTATTATCAATTTAATCCTCTGTAATGGAGGATTTTATCGTTTCTTTTCACCTTTCCTCCTGTTTATTCTTATTACTCCGTGTTTATGTCTTAGGCTGCCAATTGCTTAAGCAAGATCGGACGGTTAATGTGTTTTACACATTTTTTCCGTCAAACAGTGAGGCAGGCCATGGAGATGTTGTCTGGAGCCGAGATGGTCGTCCGATCGCTTATCGATCAGGGCGTTAAACAAGTATTCGGTTATCCCGGAGGCGCGGTCCTTGATATTTACGATGCATTGCATACCGTGGGTGGTATCGATCATGTTTTAGTTCGTCATGAGCAGGCGGCGGTGCATATGGCCGATGGTCTGGCGCGCGCGACCGGGGAAGTCGGCGTCGTGCTGGTAACGTCGGGTCCAGGGGCGACCAATGCGATTACTGGCATTGCCACCGCTTATATGGATTCCATTCCCTTAGTTGTCCTTTCCGGGCAGGTAGCGACCTCGTTGATAGGCTACGATGCCTTTCAGGAGTGCGACATGGTGGGGATTTCTCGCCCGGTGGTTAAACACAGTTTTCTGGTTAAGCAAACGGAAGACATTCCGCAGGTGCTGAAAAAGGCTTTCTGGCTGGCGGCAAGTGGTCGCCCTGGGCCCGTGGTCGTTGATTTACCCAAAGATATTCTTAATCCGGCGAACAAATTACCCTACGTCTGGCCGGAGTCGGTCAGTATGCGTTCTTACAATCCCACTACTACCGGACATAAAGGGCAAATTAAGCGTGCTCTGCAAACGCTGGTGGCGGCAAAAAAACCGGTTGTCTATGTAGGCGGTGGGGCAATCACGGCGGGCTGTCATCAGCAGCTAAAAGAAACGGTGGAGGCGTTGAATCTGCCCGTTGTTTCCTCATTAATGGGGCTGGGGGCGTTTCCGGCAACGCATCGTCAGGCACTTGGCATGCTGGGAATGCACGGCACCTACGAAGCTAATATGACGATGCATAACGCGGATGTGATTTTTGCCGTCGGGGTACGTTTTGATGACCGAACGACGAACAATCTGGCGAAGTACTGCCCAAATGCCACGGTTCTGCATATCGATATTGATCCTACTTCCATTTCTAAAACCGTGACTGCTGATATCCCGATTGTGGGGGATGCTCGCCAGGTCCTCGAACAAATGCTTGAACTCCTGTCGCAAGAATCCGTCCATCAACCGCTGGATGAGATCCGCGACTGGTGGCAGCAGATTGAACAGTGGCGCGCTCGTCAGTGCCTGAAATATGACTCTTACAGTGAAAAGATTAAACCGCAGGCGGTGATCGAGACTCTTTGGCGGTTGACGAAGGGAGACGCTTACGTGACGTCCGATGTCGGGCAGCACCAGATGTTTGCTGCGCTTTATTATCCATTCGACAAACCGCGTCGCTGGATCAACTCTGGGGGCCTCGGCACGATGGGGTTTGGTTTACCTGCGGCACTGGGCGTCAAAATGGCGTTGCCAGAAGAAACCGTGGTTTGCGTCACTGGCGACGGCAGTATTCAGATGAACATCCAGGAACTGTCTACAGCGTTGCAATACGAGTTGCCGGTACTGGTGGTGAATCTCAATAACCGCTATCTGGGGATGGTGAAACAGTGGCAGGACATGATCTATTCCGGCCGTCATTCACAATCTTATATGCAATCGCTACCCGATTTCGTTCGTCTGGCGGAAGCCTATGGTCACGTCGGGATCCAGATTTCTCATCCGCAAGAACTGGAAAGCAAACTTAGCGAGGCGCTGGAACAGGTGCGCAATAATCGCCTGGTGTTTGTTGATGTTACCGTCGATGGCAGTGAGCACGTCTACCCGATGCAGATTCGCGGGGGCGGAATGGATGAAATGTGGTTAAGCAAAACGGAGAGAACCTGATTATGCGCCGGATATTATCAGTCTTACTCGAAAATGAATCAGGCGCGTTATCCCGCGTGATTGGCCTTTTTTCCCAGCGTGGCTACAACATTGAAAGCCTGACCGTTGCGCCAACCGACGATCCGACATTATCGCGTATGACCATCCAGACCGTGGGCGATGAAAAAGTGCTTGAGCAGATCGAAAAGCAATTACACAAGCTGGTCGATGTATTACGCGTGAGCGAGTTAGGGCAGGGCGCGCATGTTGAGCGGGAAATCATGCTGGTGAAAATTCAGGCCAGCGGCTACGGGCGTGACGAAGTGAAACGTAATACGGAAATATTCCGTGGGCAAATTATTGATGTCACACCCTCGCTTTATACCGTTCAATTAGCAGGCACCAGCGATAAGCTTGATGCATTTTTAGCATCGATTCGCGATGTGGCGAAAATTGTGGAAGTTGCTCGCTCTGGTGTGGTAGGACTTTCGCGCGGCGATAAAATAATGCGTTGATAATGATCTCAATGCGCAATTTGCAGCCCAACATGTCACGTTGGGCTTTTTTTGCGAAATCAGTGGGAACCTGGAATAAAAGCAGTTGCCGCAGTTAATTTTCTGCGCTTAGATGTTAATGAATTTAACCCATACCAGTACAATGGCTATGGTTTTTACATTTTACGCAAGGGGCAATTGTGAAACTGGATGAAATCGCTCGGCTGGCGGGAGTGTCGCGGACCACTGCAAGCTATGTTATTAACGGCAAAGCGAAGCAATACCGTGTGAGCGACAAAACCGTTGAAAAAGTCATGGCTGTGGTGCGTGAGCACAATTACCACCCGAACGCCGTGGCAGCTGGGCTTCGTGCTGGACGCACACGTTCTATTGGTCTTGTGATCCCCGATCTGGAGAACACCAGCTATACCCGCATCGCTAACTATCTTGAACGCCAGGCGCGGCAAAGGGGTTATCAACTGCTGATTGCCTGCTCGGAAGATCAGCCCGACAACGAAATGCGTTGTATCGAGCATCTTTTGCAGCGTCAGGTTGATGCCATTATTGTTTCGACGTCGTTGCCACCTGAGCATCCTTTTTATCAACGCTGGGCTAACGACCCGTTCCCGATTGTCGCGCTGGACCGCGCCCTCGATCGTGAACATTTCACCAGCGTGGTTGGTGCCGATCAGGATGATGCCGAAATGCTGGCGGAAGAGTTACGTAAGTTTCCCGCCGAGACGGTACTTTATCTTGGCGCGCTGCCGGAGCTTTCTGTCAGCTTCCTGCGTGAACAAGGTTTCCGTACTGCCTGGAAAGATGATCCGCGCGAAGTGCATTTCCTTTATGCCAACAGCTATGAGCGGGAGGCGGCTGCCCAGTTATTCGAAAAATGGCTGGAAACGCATCCGATGCCGCAGGCACTGTTCACAACGTCGTTTGCGTTGTTGCAAGGGGTGATGGATGTCACGCTACGTCGTGACGGCAAACTGCCTTCTGACCTGGCAATTGCCACCTTTGGCGATAACGAACTGCTCGACTTCTTACAGTGCCCGGTGCTGGCAGTGGCTCAACGTCACCGCGATGTCGCAGAGCGTGTGCTGGAGATTGTCCTGGCAAGCCTGGACGAACCGCGTAAGCCAAAACCTGGTTTAACGCGCATTAAACGTAATCTCTATCGCCGCGGCGTGCTCAGCCGTAGCTAAGCCGCGAACAAAAATACGCGCCAGGTGAATTTCTCTCTGGCGCGTTGAGTACGGAATGGACATCAATATCCTTAAAGTAAATAAGACTATTCCTGGCTATTATTGATAAATGCTTTTAAACCTGCCCGTTAATTACCTCACCAGCTGAAATTCACAATAATTAAGTGATATCGATAGCGCGTTTTTGCATTATTTTGTTACATGCAGAGATGAATTGCCGATTTAACAAACACTTTTCTTTGCTTTTGCGCAAACCCGCTGGCATCAAGCGCCACACAGACGCAACAGGGACTGTTAACCGGGGAAGATATGTCCTAAAATGCCGCTCGCGTCGCAAACTGACACTTTATATTTGCTGTGGAAAATAGTGAGTCATTTTAAAACGGTGATGACGATGAGGGATTTTTTCTTACAGCTATTCATAACGTTAATTTGCTTCGCACGTTGGACGTAAAATAAACAACGCTGATATTAGCCGTAAACATCGGGTTTTTTACCTCGGTATGCCTTGTGACTGGCTTGACAAGCTTTTCCTCCGCTCCGTAAACTCCTTTCAGTGGGAAATTGTGGGGCAAAGTGGGAATAAGGGGTGAGGCTGGCATGTTCCGGGGAGCAACGTTAGTCAATCTCGACAGCAAAGGGCGCTTATCAGTGCCTACCCGTTATCGGGAACAGCTGCTTGAGAACGCTGCCGGTCAAATGGTTTGCACCATTGACATTCATCACCCGTGCCTGCTGCTTTACCCCCTGCCTGAATGGGAAATTATCGAGCAAAAATTATCGCGTCTGTCGAGCATGAACCCGGTTGAGCGCCGTGTGCAGCGCCTACTGTTAGGTCATGCCAGCGAATGTCAGATGGATGGCGCAGGTCGATTGTTAATCGCGCCAGTACTGCGGCAACATGCCGGGCTGACAAAAGAAGTGATGCTGGTTGGACAGTTCAACAAGTTTGAGCTGTGGGATGAAACAACCTGGCATCAACAGGTCAAGGAAGATATCGACGCAGAGCAGTTGGCTACCGGAGACTTATCGGAGCGACTGCAGGACTTGTCTCTATAAAATGATGGAAAACTATAAACATACTACGGTGCTGCTGGATGAAGCCGTTAATGGCCTCAATATCCGTCCTGATGGCATCTACATTGATGGGACTTTTGGTCGCGGTGGTCACTCACGTTTGATCCTCTCGCAGCTTGGCGAAGAGGGGCGTTTGCTGGCGATCGATCGCGACCCGCAGGCTATCGCCGTTGCGAAGACTATTGATGATCCGCGCTTCTCCATCATCCACGGACCTTTCTCCGCGCTGGGCGAATACGTTGCCGAGCGCGATCTTATCGGCAAGATCGACGGCATTCTCCTCGATCTTGGCGTCTCTTCACCGCAACTTGATGATGCTGAACGCGGCTTTTCCTTTATGCGCGATGGTCCGCTGGACATGCGTATGGACCCAACCCGTGGGCAGTCAGCCGCTGAATGGCTACAAACCGCAGAAGAAGCCGATATCGCCTGGGTATTGAAAACCTACGGTGAAGAGCGTTTTGCTAAACGCATTGCCCGCGCCATTGTCGAGCGAAACCGCGAACAGCCGATGACCCGCACCAAAGAACTGGCGGAAGTCGTGGCTGCTGCAACGCCGGTGAAAGATAAGTTTAAACATCCCGCGACTCGGACCTTCCAGGCGGTGCGCATTTGGGTAAACAGTGAACTGGAGGAGATAGAGCAGGCGCTAAAAAGCTCGCTCAACGTGCTGGCCCCGGGTGGGCGGCTTTCGATCATCAGCTTCCACTCGCTGGAAGACCGTATTGTGAAACGTTTTATGCGTGAAAACAGCCGCGGTCCGCAAGTTCCGGCAGGGTTACCGATGACTGAAGAGCAGCTCAAAAAACTGGGTGGCCGTCAGCTGCGAGCACTAGGCAAGTTAATGCCGGGCGAAGAAGAGGTGGCTGAGAACCCTCGTGCCCGTAGTTCAGTTCTGCGTATTGCAGAGAGGACGAACGCATGATCAGCAGAGTGACAGAAGCTCTAAGCAAAGTTAAAGGATCGATGGGAAGCCACGAGCGCCATGCATTGCCTGGTGTTATCGGTGACGATCTTTTGCGATTTGGGAAGCTGCCACTCTGCCTGTTCATTTGCATTATTTTGACGGCGGTGACCGTGGTAACCACGGCGCACCATACCCGTTTACTGACCGCTCAGCGCGAACAACTGGTGCTGGAGCGAGATGCTTTAGACATTGAATGGCGCAACCTGATCCTTGAAGAGAATGCGCTCGGCGACCATAGCCGGGTGGAAAGGATCGCCACGGAAAAGCTGCAAATGCAGCATGTTGATCCGTCACAAGAAAATATCGTAGTGCAAAAATAAGGATAAACGCGACGCATGAAAGCAGCGGCGAAAACGCAGAAACCAAAACGTCAGGAAGAACATGCCAACTTTATCAGTTGGCGTTTTGCGTTGTTATGCGGCTGTATTCTCCTGGCGCTGGCTTTTCTGCTCGGACGCGTAGCGTGGTTACAAGTTATCTCCCCGGATATGCTGGTGAAAGAGGGCGACATGCGTTCTCTTCGCGTTCAGCAAGTTTCCACCTCCCGCGGCATGATTACTGACCGTTCTGGTCGCCCGTTAGCGGTGAGCGTGCCGGTAAAAGCGATTTGGGCTGACCCGAAAGAAGTGCATGACGCTGGCGGTATCAGCGTCGGTGACCGCTGGAAGGCGCTGGCTAACGCGCTCAATATTCCGCTGGATCAGCTTTCAGCCCGCATTAACGCCAACCCGAAAGGGCGCTTTATTTATCTGGCGCGTCAGGTAAACCCTGACATGGCGGACTACATCAAAAAACTGAAACTGCCGGGGATTCATCTGCGTGAAGAATCTCGCCGTTATTATCCATCCGGCGAAGTGACTGCTCACCTCATCGGCTTTACTAACGTCGATAGTCAGGGGATTGAGGGCGTCGAGAAGAGTTTCGATAAATGGCTTACCGGGCAGCCGGGTGAGCGCATTGTGCGTAAAGACCGCTATGGTCGCGTAATTGAAGATATCTCTTCCACCGACAGTCAGGCGGCGCACAACCTGGCGCTGAGTATTGATGAACGCCTGCAGGCGCTGGTTTATCGCGAACTGAACAACGCGGTGGCCTTTAACAAAGCTGAATCTGGTAGCGCCGTGCTGGTGGATGTCAACACCGGTGAAGTGCTGGCGATGGCTAACAGCCCGTCATACAACCCTAACAATCTGAGCGGCACGCCGAAAGAGGCGATGCGTAACCGTACCATCACCGACGTGTTTGAACCGGGTTCAACGGTTAAACCGATGGTGGTGATGACCGCGTTGCAACGTGGCGTAGTGCGGGAAAACTCGGTACTCAATACCGTTCCTTATCGAATTAACGGCCACGAAATCAAAGACGTGGCACGCTACAGCGAATTAACCCTGACCGGGGTATTACAGAAGTCGAGTAACGTCGGTGTTTCCAAGCTGGCGTTAGCGATGCCGTCCTCAGCGTTAGTAGATACTTACTCACGTTTTGGACTGGGAAAAGCGACCAATTTGGGGTTGGTCGGAGAACGCAGTGGCTTATATCCTCAAAAACAACGGTGGTCTGACATAGAGAGGGCCACCTTCTCTTTCGGCTACGGGCTAATGGTAACACCGTTACAGTTAGCGCGAGTCTACGCAACTATCGGCAGCTACGGCATTTATCGCCCACTGTCGATTACCAAAGTTGACCCCCCGGTTCCCGGTGAACGAGTCTTCCCGGAATCCATTGTTCGCACCGTGGTGCATATGATGGAAAGCGTGGCGCTACCGGGTGGTGGCGGCGTGAAGGCGGCGATTAAGGGCTATCGTATCGCCATTAAAACCGGTACCGCGAAAAAGGTCGGGCCGGACGGTCGCTACATCAATAAATATATTGCTTATACCGCAGGCGTTGCGCCTGCGAGTCAGCCGCGCTTCGCGCTGGTTGTTGTTATCAACGATCCGCAGGCGGGTAAATACTACGGCGGCGCCGTTTCCGCGCCGGTCTTTGGTGCCATCATGGGCGGCGTATTGCGTACCATGAACATCGAGCCGGATGCGCTGACAACGGGCGATAAAAATGAATTTGTGATTAATCAAGGCGAGGGGACAGGTGGCAGATCGTAATTTGCGCGACCTTCTTGCTCCGTGGGTGCCAGACGCACCTTCGCGAGCACTGCGAGAGATGACACTCGACAGCCGTGTGGCTGCGGCGGGCGATCTCTTTGTAGCTGTAGTAGGTCATCAGGCGGACGGGCGTCGATATATCCCGCAGGCGATAGCGCAAGGTGTGGCTGCCATTATTGCAGAGGCGAAAGATGAGGCGACCGACGGTGAAATCCGTGAAATGCACGGCGTACCGGTCATCTATCTCAGCCAGCTCAACGAGCGTTTATCTGCACTGGCGGGCCGCTTTTACCATGAACCCTCTGACAATTTACGTCTTGTAGGCGTAACGGGCACCAACGGCAAAACCACGACGACCCAGCTGCTGGCGCAGTGGAGCCAACTGCTTGGCGAAACCAGCGCGGTAATGGGCACCGTTGGTAACGGCCTGCTGGGGAAAGTGATCCCGACAGAAAATACAACCGGTTCGGCAGTCGATGTTCAGCATGAGCTGGCGGGGCTGGTGGATCAGGGCGCGACTTTTTGCGCAATGGAAGTTTCCTCCCACGGGCTGGTACAGCACCGTGTGGCGGCATTGAAATTTGCGGCGTCGGTCTTTACCAACTTAAGCCGCGATCACCTTGATTATCATGGTGATATGGAACACTACGAAGCCGCGAAATGGCTGCTTTATTCTGCACATCATTGCGGTCAGGCGATTGTTAACGCCGACGATGAAGTGGGTCGCCGCTGGCTGGCAAAACTGCCAGACGCAGTTGCGGTGTCAATGGAAGATCATATCAATCCGAACTGTCACGGACGCTGGTTGAAAGCGACCGACGTGAACTATCACGACAGCGGTGCGACGATTCGCTTTAGCTCAAGCTGGGGCGATGGCGAAATTGAAAGCCATCTGATGGGCGCTTTTAACGTCAGCAACTTGCTGCTGGCGCTGGCGACGCTGCTGGCACTCGGCTATCTGCTGGCTGATTTGCTGAAAACCGCCGCGCGTCTGCAACCGGTTTGCGGACGTATGGAAGTGTTCACTGCACCAGGCAAACCGACGGTGGTGGTGGATTACGCGCATACGCCAGATGCACTGGAAAAAGCCTTACAGGCGGCGCGCCTGCACTGTGCAGGCAAGCTGTGGTGCGTCTTTGGCTGTGGTGGCGATCGTGATAAAGGCAAACGTCCACTGATGGGCGCAATTGCTGAAGAGTTTGCTGACGTGGCGGTGGTGACGGACGATAACCCGCGTACCGAAGAACCGCGTGCCATCATCAACGATATTCTGGCGGGAATGTTAGATGCCGGACATGCCAAAGTGATGGAAGGCCGTGCTGAAGCGGTGACTTGCGCCGTTATGCAGGCTAAAGAGAATGATGTGGTACTGGTCGCGGGCAAAGGTCATGAGGATTACCAGATTGTTGGCAATCAGCGTCTGGACTACTCCGATCGCGTCACGGTGGCGCGTCTGCTGGGGGTGATTGCATGATTAGCGTAACCCTTAGCCAACTTACCGATATTCTCAACGGTGAACTGCAAGGTGCAGATATTACCCTTGATGCTGTAACCACTGACACGCGAAAACTGACGCCGGGCTGCCTGTTTGTTGCCCTGAAAGGCGAACGTTTCGATGCTCATGATTTTGCCGACCAGGCGAAAGCTGGCGGCGCGGGCGCACTACTGGTCAGCCGTCCGCTGGATATCGATCTGCCGCAGTTAATCGTCAAGGATACGCGTCTGGCGTTTGGTGAACTGGCTGCATGGGTTCGCCAGCAAGTTCCGGCGCGCGTGGTTGCTCTGACGGGTTCCTCCGGCAAAACCTCCGTTAAAGAGATGACGGCGGCGATTTTAAGCCAGTGCGGCAACACGCTTTATACGGCAGGCAATCTCAACAACGACATCGGCGTACCGATGACGCTGCTGCGCTTAACGTCGGAATACGATTACGCAGTCATTGAACTTGGCGCGAACCATCAGGGCGAAATTGCCTGGACTGTGAGTCTGACTCGCCCGGAAGCGGCGCTGGTCAACAACCTGGCAGCGGCACATCTGGAAGGTTTTGGCTCGCTTGCGGGTGTCGCGAAAGCGAAAGGTGAAATCTTTAGCGGCCTGCCGGAAAACGGTATCGCCATTATGAATGCCGACAACAACGACTGGCTGAACTGGCAGAGCGTAATTGGCTCACGCAAAGTGTGGCGTTTCTCACCCAATGCCGCCAACAGCGATTTCACCGCCACCAACATCCATGTGACTTCGCACGGTACGGAATTTACCCTGCAAACCCCAACCGGTAGCGTGGATGTTCTGCTGCCGTTGCCGGGGCGTCACAATATTGCGAATGCGCTGGCAGCCGCTGCGCTCTCCATGTCCGTGGGCGCAACGCTTGATGCTATCAAAGCGGGGCTGGCAAATCTGAAAGCTGTTCCAGGCCGTCTGTTCCCCATCCAACTGGCAGAAAACCAGTTGCTGCTCGACGACTCCTACAACGCCAATGTCGGTTCAATGACCGCAGCAGTCCAGGTACTGGCTGAAATGCCGGGCTACCGCGTGCTGGTGGTGGGCGATATGGCGGAACTGGGCGCTGAAAGCGAAGCCTGCCATGTACAGGTGGGCGAAGCGGCAAAAGCTGCTGGTATTGACCGCGTGTTAAGCGTGGGTAAACAAAGCCATGCTATCAGCACCGCCAGCGGCGTTGGCGAACATTTTGCAGATAAAACAGCGCTTATCGCGCGTATTAAATCACTGATTGCTGAGCAACAGGTAATTACGATTTTAGTTAAGGGTTCACGTAGTGCCGCCATGGAAGAGGTAGTACGCGCTTTACAGGAGAATGGGACATGTTAGTTTGGCTGGCCGAACATTTGGTCAAATATTATTCCGGCTTTAACGTCTTTTCCTATCTGACGTTTCGCGCCATCGTCAGCCTGCTGACCGCGCTGTTCATCTCATTGTGGATGGGCCCGCGTATGATTGCTCATTTGCAAAAACTTTCCTTTGGTCAGGTAGTGCGTAACGACGGTCCTGAATCACACTTCAGCAAGCGCGGTACGCCGACCATGGGCGGGATTATGATCCTGACAGCGATTGTGATCTCCGTGCTGCTGTGGGCTTATCCATCCAATCCGTACGTCTGGTGCGTACTGGTGGTGCTGGTAGGTTACGGCATCATTGGCTTTGTTGATGACTATCGCAAAGTGGTGCGTAAAGACACCAAAGGGTTGATCGCTCGTTGGAAGTATTTCTGGATGTCGGTCATTGCGCTGGGTGTTGCCTTCGCGCTGTACCTTGCCGGCAAAGACACGCCCGCAACGCAGCTGGTGGTTCCGTTCTTTAAAGATGTGATGCCGCAACTGGGGCTGTTCTACATTCTGCTGGCTTACTTCGTCATTGTGGGTACAGGCAACGCGGTAAACCTGACTGATGGTCTTGACGGTCTGGCAATTATGCCGACCGTATTTGTCTCCGGTGGTTTTGCGCTGGTGGCGTGGGCGACCGGCAACATGAACTTTGCCAGCTATTTACACATACCGTATCTACGACACGCCGGGGAACTGGTCATTGTCTGTACCGCGATAGTCGGGGCAGGGCTGGGCTTCCTGTGGTTTAACACCTATCCGGCGCAGGTCTTTATGGGCGATGTCGGTTCGCTGGCGTTAGGTGGTGCGTTAGGCATTATCGCCGTACTGCTGCGTCAGGAATTCCTGCTGGTGATTATGGGGGGCGTGTTCGTGGTAGAAACACTTTCCGTCATCCTGCAGGTCGGCTCCTTTAAACTGCGCGGACAACGTATTTTCCGCATGGCACCGATTCATCACCACTATGAACTGAAAGGCTGGCCGGAACCGCGCGTCATTGTGCGTTTCTGGATTATTTCGCTGATGCTGGTCCTGATTGGTCTGGCAACGCTGAAGGTACGTTAATCATGGCTGATTACCAGGGTAAAAATGTCGTCATTATCGGCCTGGGCCTCACCGGGCTTTCTTGCGTGGACTTTTTCCTCGCTCGCGGTGTGACGCCGCGCGTTATGGATACGCGTATGACACCGCCTGGCCTGGATAAATTACCCGAAGCCGTAGAACGCCACACGGGCGGTCTGAATGATGAATGGCTGATGGCGGCAGATCTGATTGTCGCCAGTCCCGGTATTGCACTGGCGCATCCATCCTTAAGCGCTGCCGCTGATGCCGGAATCGAAATCGTTGGCGATATCGAGCTGTTCTGTCGTGAAGCACAAGCACCGATTGTGGCGATCACCGGTTCTAACGGCAAAAGCACGGTCACCACTCTAGTGGGTGAAATGGCGAAAGCGGCGGGGGTTAACGTTGGTGTGGGTGGCAATATTGGCCTGCCTGCGTTGATGCTGCTGGATGATGAGTGCGAACTGTACGTGCTAGAGCTGTCGAGCTTCCAGCTTGAAACCACCTCCAGTTTACAGGCGGTAGCAGCGACCATTCTGAACGTAACTGAAGATCATATGGATCGCTATCCGTTTGGTTTACAACAGTATCGTGCAGCAAAACTGCGCATTTACGAAAACGCAAAAATTTGCGTGGTTAATGCTGATGATGCCTTAACAATGCCGATTCGCGGTGCGGATGAACGCTGCGTCAGCTTTGGCGTCAACATGGGTGACTATCACCTGAATCATCAGCAGGGCGAAACCTGGCTGCGGGTGAAAGGCGAGAAAGTGCTGAACGTGAAAGAAATGAAACTTTCCGGGCAGCATAACTACACCAATGCGCTCGCAGCACTGGCACTGGCAGACGCAGCTGGTTTGCCGCGCGCCAGCAGCCTGAAAGCGTTAACCACATTCACTGGTCTGCCGCATCGCTTTGAAGTTGTGCTGGAGCATAACGGTGTGCGCTGGATTAACGATTCAAAAGCGACCAACGTCGGCAGTACGGAAGCGGCACTGAATGGCCTGCACGTAGACGGCACGCTGCATTTGTTGCTGGGCGGCGATGGTAAATCGGCAGATTTTAGCCCACTGGCGCGTTACCTGAATGGCGATAACGTACGTCTGTATTGTTTCGGTCGGGACGGCGCGCAGCTGGCGGCGCTACGCCCGGAAGTGGCAGAACAAACCGAAACCATGGAACAGGCGATGCGCTTGCTGGCTCCGCGTGTTCAGCCGGGCGATATGGTTCTGCTCTCCCCGGCCTGTGCCAGCCTTGATCAGTTCAAGAACTTTGAACAACGAGGCAATGAGTTTGCCCGTCTGGCGAAGGAGTTAGGTTGATGCGTTTATCTCTCCCTCGCCTGAAAATGCCGCGCCTGCCAGGATTCAGTATTCTGGTCTGGATCTCCACGGCGCTAAAGGGCTGGGTGATGGGCTCGCGGGAAAAAGATACCGACAGCCTGATCATGTACGATCGCACCTTACTGTGGCTGACCTTCGGCCTCGCGGCGATTGGCTTTATCATGGTGACCTCGGCGTCAATGCCCATAGGGCAACGCTTAACCAACGATCCGTTCTTCTTCGCGAAGCGTGATGGCGTCTATCTGATCCTGGCATTCATTCTGGCGATCATTACGCTGCGTCTGCCGATGGAGTTCTGGCAACGTTACAGCGCTACGATGCTACTCGGATCAATCATCCTGTTGATGATCGTTCTGGTAGTGGGTAGCTCTGTTAAAGGGGCATCGCGTTGGATCGATCTCGGCTTGCTGCGTATCCAGCCTGCGGAGCTGACAAAACTGTCGTTGTTTTGCTATATCGCCAACTATCTGGTGCGTAAAGGCGACGAAGTACGTAATAACCTGCGCGGCTTCCTGAAACCGATGGGCGTGATTCTGGTGTTGGCAGTGTTACTGCTGGCACAGCCAGACCTTGGTACGGTGGTGGTGTTGTTTGTGACTACGCTGGCGATGTTATTCCTGGCGGGAGCGAAATTGTGGCAGTTCATTGCCATTATCGGTATGGGCATTTCAGCGGTTGTGTTGCTGATCCTCGCCGAACCGTACCGTATCCGCCGTGTTACCGCATTCTGGAACCCGTGGGAAGATCCCTTTGGCAGCGGCTATCAGTTAACGCAATCGCTGATGGCGTTTGGTCGCGGCGAACTTTGGGGGCAAGGTTTAGGTAACTCGGTACAAAAACTGGAGTATCTGCCGGAAGCGCACACTGACTTTATTTTCGCCATTATCGGCGAAGAATTAGGTTATGTCGGTGTGGTACTAGCACTTTTAATGGTATTCTTCGTCGCTTTTCGTGCGATGTCGATTGGCCGTAAAGCATTAGAAATTGACCATCGTTTTTCCGGTTTTCTCGCCTGTTCCATTGGCATCTGGTTTAGCTTCCAGGCGCTGGTTAACGTAGGCGCGGCGGCGGGGATGTTACCGACCAAAGGTCTGACATTGCCGCTGATCAGTTACGGTGGTTCGAGCTTACTGATTATGTCGACAGCCATCATGATGCTGTTGCGTATTGATTATGAAACGCGTCTGGAGAAAGCGCAGGCGTTTGTACGAGGTTCACGATGAGTGGTCAAGGAAAGCGATTAATGGTGATGGCAGGCGGAACCGGTGGACATGTATTCCCGGGGCTGGCGGTTGCGCACCATCTAATGGCTCAGGGTTGGCAAGTTCGCTGGCTGGGGACTGCCGACCGTATGGAAGCGGACTTAGTGCCAAAACATGGCATCGAAATTGATTTCATTCGTATCTCTGGTCTGCGTGGAAAAGGTATAAAAGCACTGATAGCTGCCCCGCTGCGTATCTTCAACGCCTGGCGTCAGGCGCGGGCGATTATGAAAGCGTACAAACCTGACGTGGTGCTCGGTATGGGCGGCTACGTATCAGGTCCAGGTGGTCTGGCCGCGTGGTCGTTAGGCATTCCGGTTGTGCTTCATGAACAAAACGGTATTGCGGGCTTAACCAATAAATGGCTGGCTAAGATTGCCACCAAAGTGATGCAGGCGTTTCCAGGCGCTTTCCCTAATGCGGAAGTGGTGGGTAACCCGGTGCGTACCGATGTGCTGGCGCTGCCGTTGCCGCAGCAACGTTTGGCTGGACGTGAAGGTCCGGTTCGTGTGTTGGTAGTGGGGGGGTCCCAGGGCGCACGCATTCTTAACCAGACAATGCCGCAGGTTGCTGCGAAACTGGGTGATTCAGTCACTATCTGGCATCAGAGCGGCAAAGGTTCGCAACAATCCGTTGAACAGGCGTATGCCGAAGCGGGGCAACCGCAGCATAAAGTGACGGAATTTATTGATGATATGGCGGCGGCGTATGCGTGGGCGGATGTCGTCGTTTGCCGCTCCGGTGCGTTAACGGTGAGTGAAATCGCCGCGGCAGGACTACCGGCGTTGTTTGTGCCGTTTCAACATAAAGACCGCCAGCAATACTGGAATGCGCTACCGCTGGAAAAAGCGGGCGCAGCCAAAATTATCGAGCAGCCACAGCTTAGCGTGGATGCTGTCGCCAACACCCTGGCCGGGTGGTCGCGAGAAACCTTATTAACCATGGCAGAACGCGCCCGCGCCGCATCCATTCCGGATGCCACCGAGCGAGTGGCAAATGAAGTGAGCCGGGCTGCCCGGGCGTAATTGTAGCGATGCCTTTTGCATCGTATGAATTTAAGAAGTTAATGGCGTAAAGAATGAATACACAACAATTGGCAAAACTGCGTTCCATCGTGCCCGAAATGCGTCGCGTTCGGCACATACATTTTGTCGGCATCGGTGGTGCCGGTATGGGCGGTATTGCCGAAGTTCTGGCCAATGAAGGTTATCAGATCAGTGGTTCCGATTTAGCGCCAAATCCGGTCACGCAACAGTTAATGAATCTTGGGGCGACGATTTATTTCAACCATCGCCCGGAAAACGTACGTGATGCCAGCGTGGTCGTTGTTTCCAGCGCGATTTCTGCCGATAACCCGGAAATTGTCGCAGCTCATGAAGCGCGTATTCCGGTGATCCGTCGTGCCGAAATGCTGGCTGAGTTAATGCGTTTTCGTCATGGCATCGCCATTGCCGGAACGCACGGCAAAACGACAACCACTGCGATGGTTTCCAGCATCTACGCAGAAGCGGGGCTCGACCCAACCTTCGTTAACGGTGGGCTGGTAAAAGCGGCGGGGGTTCATGCGCGTTTGGGGCATGGTCGGTACCTGATTGCCGAAGCAGATGAGAGTGATGCATCGTTCCTGCATCTGCAACCGATGGTGGCGATTGTCACCAATATCGAAGCCGACCACATGGATACCTACCAGGGCGACTTTGAGAATTTAAAACAGACCTTTATTAATTTTCTGCACAACCTGCCGTTTTACGGTCGTGCAGTGATGTGTGTTGATGATCCGGTGATCCGCGAATTGTTACCGCGTGTGGGACGTCAGACCACGACTTACGGCTTCAGCGAAGATGCCGACGTGCGTGTAGAAGATTATCAGCAGATTGGCCCGCAAGGGCACTTTACGCTGCTGCGCCAGGACAAAGAGCCGATGCGCGTCACCCTAAATGCGCCAGGTCGTCATAACGCGCTGAACGCCGCAGCTGCGGTTGCGGTTGCTACGGAAGAGGGCATTGACGACGAGGCTATTTTGCGTGCGCTGGAGAGCTTCCAGGGGACTGGTCGTCGTTTTGATTTCCTCGGTGAATTCCCGCTGGAGCCAGTGAATGGTAAAAGCGGTACGGCAATGCTGGTCGATGACTACGGCCACCACCCGACGGAAGTGGACGCCACTATTAAAGCGGCGCGTGCAGGCTGGCCGGATAAAAACCTGGTAATGCTGTTTCAGCCGCACCGTTTTACCCGTACACGCGACCTGTATGATGATTTCGCCAATGTGCTGACGCAGGTTGATACCCTGTTGATGCTGGAAGTGTATCCGGCTGGCGAAGCGCCAATTCCGGGAGCGGACAGCCGTTCGCTGTGTCGCACAATTCGTGGACGTGGGAAAATTGATCCCATTCTGGTGCCTGACCCGGCGCAGGTAGCCGAGATGCTGGCACCGGTATTAACCGGTAACGACCTGATTCTCGTTCAGGGGGCTGGTAATATTGGAAAAATTGCCCGTTCTTTAGCTGAAATCAAACTGAAGCCGCAAGCTCCGGAGGAAGCACAACATGACTGATAAAATCGCGGTCCTGTTGGGTGGGACCTCCGCTGAGCGGGAAGTTTCTCTGAATTCTGGCGCAGCGGTGTTAGCCGGGCTGCGTGAAGGCGGTATTGACGCGTATCCTGTCGACCCGAAAGAAGTCGACGTGACGCAACTGAAGTCGATGGGCTTTCAGAAAGTGTTTATCGCGCTACACGGTCGCGGCGGTGAAGATGGCACGCTGCAGGGCATGCTCGAGCTGATGGGCTTGCCTTATACCGGCAGCGGAGTGATGGCATCTGCGCTTTCAATGGATAAACTACGCAGCAAATTGCTTTGGCAGGGCGCTGGTTTACCGGTCGCTCCGTGGGTAGCGTTAACCCGCGCAGAGTTTGAAAAAGGCCTGAGTGATAAGCAGTTAGCAGAAATTTCTGCTCTGGGTTTGCCGGTTATCGTTAAGCCGAGCCGCGAAGGTTCCAGTGTGGGAATGTCAAAAGTAGTAGCAGAAAATGCTCTACAAGATGCATTAAGATTGGCATTTCAGCACGATGAGGAAGTATTGATTGAAAAATGGCTAAGTGGGCCGGAGTTCACGGTTGCGATACTCGGTGAAGAAATTTTACCGTCAATACGTATTCAACCGTCCGGAACCTTCTATGATTATGAGGCGAAGTATCTCTCTGATGAGACACAGTATTTCTGCCCCGCAGGTCTGGAAGCGTCACAAGAGGCCAATTTGCAGGCATTAGTGCTGAAAGCATGGACGACGTTAGGTTGCAAAGGATGGGGACGTATTGACGTTATGCTGGACAGCGATGGACAGTTTTATCTGCTGGAAGCCAATACCTCACCGGGTATGACCAGCCACAGCCTGGTGCCGATGGCGGCACGTCAGGCAGGTATGAGCTTCTCGCAGTTGGTAGTACGAATTCTGGAACTGGCGGACTAATATGTCGCAGGCTGCTCTGAACACGCGAAACAGCGAAGAAGAGGTTTCTTCTCGCCGCAATAATGGAACGCGTCTGGCGGGGATCCTTTTCCTGCTGACCGTTTTAACGACAGTGTTGGTGAGCGGCTGGGTCGTGTTGGGCTGGATGGAAGATGCGCAACGCCTGCCGCTCTCAAAGCTGGTGTTGACCGGTGAACGCCATTACACGCGTAATGACGATATCCGGCAGTCGATCCTGGCATTGGGTGAGCCAGGTACCTTTATGACCCAGGATGTCAACATCATCCAGACGCAAATAGAACAACGCCTGCCGTGGATTAAGCAGGTGAGCGTCAGAAAGCAGTGGCCTGATGAATTGAAGATTCATCTGGTTGAATATGTGCCGATTGCGCGGTGGAATGATCAACATATGGTAGACGCGGAAGGAAACACTTTCAGCGTGCCGCCAGATCGCACCAGCAAGCAGGTGCTTCCAATGCTGTATGGCCCGGAAGGCAGCGCCAATGAAGTGTTGCAGGGCTATCGCGAAATGGGGCAGATGCTGGCAAAGGACAGATTTACTCTGAAGGAAGCGGCGATGACCGCGCGGCGTTCCTGGCAGTTGACGCTGAATAACGATATTAAGCTCAATCTTGGCCGGGGCGATACGATGAAACGTTTGGCTCGCTTTGTAGAACTTTATCCGGTTTTACAGCAGCAGGCGCAAACCGATGGCAAACGGATTAGCTACGTTGATTTGCGTTATGACTCTGGAGCGGCAGTAGGCTGGGCGCCCTTGCCGCCAGAGGAATCTACTCAGCAACAAAATCAGGCACAGGCAGAACAACAATGATCAAGGCGACGGACAGAAAACTGGTAGTAGGACTGGAGATTGGTACCGCGAAGGTTGCCGCTTTAGTAGGGGAAGTTCTGCCCGACGGTATGGTCAATATCATTGGCGTGGGCAGCTGCCCGTCACGTGGTATGGATAAAGGCGGGGTGAACGACCTCGAATCCGTGGTCAAGTGCGTACAACGCGCCATTGACCAGGCAGAATTGATGGCAGATTGTCAGATCTCTTCGGTATATCTGGCGCTTTCTGGTAAGCATATCAGCTGCCAGAATGAAATTGGTATGGTGCCTATTTCTGAAGAAGAAGTAACGCAAGAAGATGTGGAAAACGTCGTCCATACCGCGAAATCGGTGCGTGTGCGCGATGAACACCGTGTGCTGCATGTGATCCCGCAAGAGTATGCGATTGACTATCAGGAAGGGATCAAGAATCCGGTAGGACTTTCGGGCGTGCGGATGCAGGCAAAAGTGCACCTGATCACATGTCACAACGATATGGCGAAAAACATCGTCAAAGCGGTTGAACGTTGTGGGCTGAAAGTTGACCAACTGATATTTGCTGGACTGGCATCAAGTTATTCGGTATTGACGGAAGATGAACGTGAACTGGGTGTCTGCGTCGTCGATATCGGTGGTGGTACAATGGATATCGCCGTTTATACCGGTGGGGCATTGCGCCACACTAAGGTAATTCCTTATGCTGGCAATGTCGTGACCAGTGATATCGCTTACGCCTTTGGCACGCCGCCAAGCGACGCCGAAGCGATTAAAGTTCGCCACGGTTGTGCGCTGGGTTCCATCGTTGGAAAAGATGAGAGCGTGGAAGTGCCGAGCGTAGGCGGTCGTCCGCCGCGGAGTCTGCAACGTCAGACCCTGGCAGAGGTGATCGAGCCGCGCTATACCGAGCTGCTCAACCTGGTCAACGAAGAGATATTGCAGTTGCAGGAAAAGCTTCGCCAACAAGGGGTTAAACATCACCTGGCGGCAGGCATTGTATTAACTGGTGGCGCAGCGCAGATCGAAGGTCTTGCAGCCTGTGCTCAGCGCGTGTTTCATACGCAAGTGCGTATCGGCGCGCCGCTGAACATTACCGGTTTAACGGATTATGCTCAGGAGCCGTATTATTCGACGGCGGTGGGATTGCTTCACTATGGAAAAGAGTCACATCTTAACGGTGAAGCTGAAGTAGAAAAACGTGGTACAGCATCAGTTGGCTCGTGGATCAAGCGACTCAATAGTTGGCTGCGAAAAGAGTTTTAATTTTTATGAGGCCGACGATGATTACGGCCTCAGGCGACAGGCACAAATCGGAGAGAAACTATGTTTGAACCAATGGAACTTACCAATGACGCGGTGATTAAAGTCATCGGCGTCGGCGGCGGCGGCGGTAATGCTGTTGAACACATGGTGCGCGAGCGCATTGAAGGTGTTGAATTCTTCGCGGTAAATACCGATGCACAAGCGCTGCGTAAAACAGCGGTTGGACAGACGATTCAAATCGGTAGCGGTATCACCAAAGGACTGGGCGCTGGCGCTAATCCAGAAGTTGGCCGTAATGCGGCTGATGAGGATCGCGATGCACTGCGTGCGGCGCTGGAAGGTGCAGACATGGTCTTTATTGCTGCGGGTATGGGTGGTGGTACCGGTACAGGCGCAGCTCCAGTCGTCGCTGAAGTGGCAAAAGATTTGGGTATCCTGACCGTTGCTGTCGTCACTAAGCCTTTCAACTTTGAAGGCAAGAAGCGTATGGCATTCGCGGAGCAGGGGATCACTGAACTGTCCAAACATGTGGACTCTCTGATCACTATCCCGAACGACAAACTGCTGAAAGTTCTGGGCCGCGGTATCTCCCTGCTGGATGCGTTTGGCGCAGCGAACGATGTACTCAAAGGCGCTGTGCAAGGTATCGCCGAACTGATTACTCGTCCGGGTTTGATGAACGTGGACTTTGCAGACGTACGCACCGTAATGTCTGAAATGGGCTACGCAATGATGGGTTCTGGCGTGGCGAGCGGTGAAGACCGTGCGGAAGAAGCTGCTGAAATGGCTATCTCTTCTCCGCTGCTTGAAGATATCGACCTGTCTGGCGCGCGCGGCGTGCTGGTTAACATCACAGCGGGCTTCGACCTGCGTCTGGATGAGTTCGAAACGGTAGGTAACACCATCCGTGCATTTGCTTCCGACAACGCGACTGTGGTTATCGGTACTTCTCTTGACCCGGATATGAATGACGAGCTGCGTGTAACTGTTGTTGCGACAGGTATCGGCATGGACAAACGTCCTGAAATCACTCTGGTGACCAATAAGCAGGTTCAGCAGCCAGTGATGGAACGCTACCAGCAGCACGGGATGGCTCCGCTGACCCAGGAGCAGAAGCCGGTTGCTAAAGTTGTGAATGACAATGCGCCGCAAACTGCGAAAGAGCCGGATTATCTGGATATCCCAGCATTCCTGCGTAAGCAAGCTGATTAAGAATTGACTGGAATTTGGGTTTCGAGGCTCTTTGTGCTAAACTGGCCCGCCGAATGTATAGTACACTTCGGTTGGATAGGTAATTTGGCGAGATAATACGATGATCAAACAAAGGACACTTAAACGTATCGTTCAGGCGACGGGTGTCGGTTTACATACCGGCAAGAAAGTCACCCTGACGTTACGCCCTGCGCCGGCCAACACCGGGGTCATCTATCGTCGCACCGACTTGAATCCACCGGTAGATTTCCCGGCCGATGCCAAATCTGTGCGTGATACCATGCTCTGTACGTGTCTGGTCAACGAGCATGATGTACGGATTTCAACCGTAGAGCACCTCAATGCTGCTCTCGCGGGCCTGGGCATCGATAACATTGTTATCGAAGTTAACGCGCCGGAAATCCCGATCATGGACGGCAGCGCCGCTCCGTTTGTATATCTGCTGCTTGACGCCGGTATCGACGAGTTGAACTGCGCCAAGAAATTTGTTCGCATCAAAGAGACTGTTCGTGTCGAAGATGGCGATAAGTGGGCTGAATTTAAGCCGTACAATGGTTTTTCGCTGGATTTCACCATCGATTTTAACCATCCGGCTATTGATTCCAGCAACCAGCGCTATGCGATGAACTTCTCCGCTGATGCGTTTATGCGCCAGATCAGCCGTGCGCGTACGTTCGGTTTCATGCGTGATATCGAATATCTGCAGTCCCGTGGTTTGTGCCTGGGCGGCAGCTTCGATTGTGCCATCGTTGTTGACGATTATCGCGTACTGAACGAAGACGGCCTGCGTTTTGAAGACGAATTTGTGCGTCACAAAATGCTTGATGCGATCGGTGACTTGTTCATGTGTGGTCACAATATTATTGGTGCATTTACCGCTTATAAATCCGGTCATGCACTGAATAACAAACTGCTGCAGGCTGTCCTGGCGAAACAGGAAGCCTGGGAATATGTGACCTTCCAGGACGACGCAGAACTGCCGTTGGCCTTCAAAGCGCCTTCAGCCGTACTGGCATAACGACATTTATACTGTCGTATAAAATTCGACTGGCAAATCTGGCACTCTCTCCGGCCAGGTGAACCAGTCGTTTTTTTTTTGAATTTTATAAGAACGATAAAAAACGGTGCGAACGCTGTTTTCTTAAGCACTTTTACGCATAACTTATCTTCATTCGTGCTGTGGACTTCAGGCTTTAATGATAAGATTTGTGCGCTAAATACGTTTAAATACGATCGGGATGGCAATAACGTGAGTGGAATACTGACGCGCTGGCGACAGTTTGGTAAACGCTACTTCTGGCCGCATCTCTTATTAGGGATGGTCGCGGCGAGTTTAGGTTTGCCTGCGCTCAGCAACGCCGCCGAACCAAACGCGCCCGCAAAAGCGACAACCCGCAACCACGAGCCTTCAGCCAAAGTTAACTTTGGTCAATTGGCCTTGCTGGAAGCGAACACGCGCCGCCCGAATTCGAACTATTCCGTTGATTACTGGCATCAACATGCCATTCGCACGGTAATCCGTCATCTTTCCTTCGCAATGGCACCGCAAACGCTGCCCGTTGCTGAAGAATCTTTGCCTCTTCAGGCGCAACATCTTGCATTACTGGATACGCTCAGCGCGCTGTTGACCCAGGAAGGCACGCCGTCTGAAAAGGGTTATCGCATTGATTATGCGCATTTTACCCCGCAAGCAAAATTCAGCACGCCCGTCTGGATAAGCCAGGCGCAAGGCATCCGTGCTGGCCCTCAACGCCTCAGCTAACAACAATAAACCTTTACTTCATTTTATTGACTCCGCAACGCGGGGCGTTTGAGATTTTATTATGCTAATCAAATTATTAACTAAAGTTTTCGGTAGTCGTAACGATCGCACCCTGCGCCGGATGCGCAAAGTGGTTAACATCATCAATGCCATGGAACCGGAGATGGAAAAACTCTCCGACGAAGAACTGAAAGGGAAAACCGCAGAGTTTCGTGCACGTCTGGAAAAAGGCGAAGTGCTGGAAAATCTGATCCCGGAAGCTTTCGCCGTGGTGCGTGAGGCAAGTAAGCGCGTCTTTGGTATGCGTCACTTCGACGTTCAGTTACTCGGCGGTATGGTTCTTAACGAACGCTGCATCGCCGAAATGCGTACCGGTGAAGGTAAAACCCTGACCGCAACGCTGCCTGCTTACCTGAACGCATTAACCGGTAAGGGCGTACACGTTGTTACCGTCAACGACTACCTGGCGCAACGTGACGCCGAAAACAACCGTCCGCTGTTTGAATTCCTTGGCCTGACTGTCGGTATCAACCTGCCGGGCATGCCAGCACCGGCGAAGCGTGAAGCTTACGCAGCTGACATCACTTACGGTACGAACAACGAATACGGCTTTGACTACCTGCGCGATAACATGGCGTTCAGCCCTGAAGAACGTGTACAGCGTAAACTGCACTATGCGCTGGTGGACGAAGTGGACTCCATCCTGATCGATGAAGCTCGTACACCGCTGATCATTTCCGGCCCGGCAGAAGACAGCTCGGAAATGTATAAACGCGTGAATAAAATTATTCCGCACCTGATCCGTCAGGAAAAAGAAGACTCCGAAACCTTCCAGGGCGAAGGCCACTTCTCGGTGGACGAAAAATCTCGTCAGGTGAACCTGACCGAACGTGGTCTGGTCCTGATTGAAGAACTGCTGGTGAAAGAAGGCATCATGGATGAAGGGGAGTCTCTGTACTCTCCGGCAAACATCATGCTGATGCACCACGTAACGGCGGCGCTGCGCGCTCATGCGCTGTTTACCCGCGACGTCGATTACATCGTTAAAGATGGTGAAGTTATCATCGTTGACGAACACACCGGTCGTACCATGCAGGGGCGTCGCTGGTCCGATGGTCTGCACCAGGCTGTGGAAGCGAAAGAAGGTGTGCAGATCCAGAACGAAAACCAAACGCTGGCGTCGATCACCTTCCAGAACTACTTCCGTCTGTATGAAAAACTGGCGGGGATGACTGGTACTGCTGATACCGAAGCTTTCGAATTCAGCTCCATCTATAAGCTGGATACCGTCGTTGTTCCGACCAACCGTCCAATGATTCGTAAAGATCTGCCGGACCTGGTCTACATGACTGAAGCAGAAAAAATTCAGGCGATCATTGAAGATATCAAAGAACGTACTGCGAAAGGCCAGCCGGTGCTGGTGGGTACTATCTCCATCGAAAAATCTGAGCTGGTGTCAAACGAACTGACCAAAGCCGGTATTAAGCACAACGTCCTGAACGCCAAATTCCACGCCAACGAAGCGGCGATTGTTGCTCAGGCAGGTTATCCGGCTGCGGTGACTATCGCGACCAACATGGCGGGTCGTGGTACAGATATTGTGCTCGGTGGTAGCTGGCAGGCAGAAGTTGCCGCGCTGGAAAATCCGACCGCAGAGCAAATTGAAAAAATTAAAGCCGACTGGCAGGTACGTCACGATGCGGTACTGGCAGCAGGTGGCCTGCATATCATCGGTACCGAGCGTCACGAATCCCGTCGTATCGATAACCAGTTGCGCGGTCGTTCTGGTCGTCAGGGGGATGCTGGTTCTTCCCGTTTCTACCTGTCGATGGAAGATGCGCTGATGCGTATTTTTGCTTCCGACCGAGTATCCGGCATGATGCGTAAACTGGGTATGAAGCCAGGCGAAGCCATTGAACACCCGTGGGTGACTAAAGCGATTGCCAACGCCCAGCGTAAAGTTGAAAGTCGTAACTTCGACATTCGTAAGCAACTGCTGGAATATGATGACGTGGCTAACGATCAGCGTCGCGCCATTTACTCCCAGCGTAACGAACTGCTGGATGTCAGCGATGTGAGCGAAACCATCAACAGCATTCGTGAAGATGTGTTCAAAGCGACCATTGATGCCTACATTCCACCACAGTCGCTGGAAGAAATGTGGGATATTCCGGGGCTGCAGGAACGTCTGAAGAACGATTTCGACCTCGATTTGCCAATTGCCGAGTGGCTGGATAAAGAACCAGAACTGCATGAAGAGACGCTGCGTGAGCGCATTCTGGCGCAGTCCATCGAAGTGTATCAGCGTAAAGAAGAAGTGGTTGGTGCTGAGATGATGCGTCACTTCGAAAAAGGCGTCATGCTGCAAACGCTTGACTCTCTGTGGAAAGAGCACCTGGCGGCGATGGACTATCTGCGTCAGGGTATCCACCTGCGTGGCTATGCACAGAAAGATCCGAAGCAGGAATACAAACGTGAATCGTTCTCCATGTTTGCAGCGATGCTGGAGTCGTTGAAATATGAAGTTATCAGTACGCTGAGCAAAGTTCAGGTACGTATGCCTGAAGAGGTTGAGGAGCTGGAACAACAGCGTCGTATGGAAGCCGAGCGTTTAGCGCAGATGCAGCAGCTTAGCCATCAGGATGACGACTCTGCAGCTGCAGCTGCACTGGCGGCGCAAACCGGTGAGCGCAAAGTAGGACGTAACGATCCTTGCCCGTGCGGTTCTGGTAAAAAATACAAGCAGTGCCATGGTCGCCTGCAATAAAAGCTAACAGTTGAAGTAAAAGGCGCAGGATTCTGCGCCTTTTTTATAGGTTTAAGACAATGAAAAAGCTGCAAATTGCGGTAGGTATTATTCGCAACGAGAACAATGAAATCTTTATAACCCGTCGCGCAGCAGATGCGCACATGGCGAATAAACTGGAGTTTCCCGGCGGTAAAATTGAAATGGGCGAAACGCCGGAACAGGCGGTGGTGCGTGAACTTCAGGAGGAAGTCGGGATTACCCCGCAACATTTTTCGCTATTTGAAAAACTGGAATATGAATTCCCGGACAGGCATATAACACTGTGGTTCTGGCTGGTCGAAAGCTGGGAAGGGGAGCCGTGGGGTAAAGAAGGGCAACCCGGTAAGTGGATGTCGCTGGTCGGTCTTAATGCCGATGAGTTTCCGCCAGCCAATGAACCGGTAATTGCGAAGCTTAAGCGCGTGTACGTTGGATAGGTGTTTATGCCGCATCCAACATTTGCACAAGATGCCCGATGCGACGCTGGCGCGTCTTATCAGTATCTACAATTTTAACACGTTGATATGTAAGGTCTTGTAGGTCGGATAAGGCGTTCACATCGCATCCGACATTTGCACACGATGCCTGATGCGACGCTGCCCGCGTCTTATCAGGCCAGCGTCGCATCAGACAAAATGTCACTGCTTTGGCTCTTCGCTCCAGTCATCGCTTTCGGAAAGATCGCCACTGCTGGGGATTCGTTTTTCTTCAGCAGCCCATTCTCCGAGGTCGATCAGCTGGCAACGTTTGGAACAAAATGGCCGAAACGGGCTGATTTCACCCCACACCACCGTTTTCCCGCAGGTTGGGCAATTCACCGTAATAGTTTCTGACATTTTTACTCCTTAGCAACAGGCCAGTTCGAAATCCAGACGTTCCGGTACCTGTCCGTTTTCACTGTCCAGCGGCATAAAACGAATGGCAAAACGGCTCTTATGACCGGAAATTTGCGGATAAAGCTGTGAATCGAGCGACAGATTCAGACGCAGCAAGTCGGCATCGCCACCGTTATCCTGATAAAAACCATTCAGGCTGGTTTGTTTACGGAAGGGGGCCGACTGGCGAATTAAATCCAGCACCATGGTAAGTGCCTGGGTGAGCGGGTTCAGGCTGGCAATCCAGGTTTCTACCTGGCTGTCGCGCTGCGTCTGGGGTAGATGCAGCCAAATGTGCAATGTAGGTAAATCAAAGCTGCAACAGCCGCCTGGGATGCTCAGTCGCTGACGCACCAGAGCAATCAAACGATCTTCACGCAGAAATTGCCCGATACGCGGCGCGGAAATTAATACGCTCCCCGCCGCTTTTAACTGCTGAATTAATGCTTCAATACGGCTCTGGTCCACGCCAGGCACGCCAATCCAGGTCTGGAGTTTACGTTGCTGCCGGTCAAGTTCTTTCAACAGCTCAGTGCGGACTTCGCCGCGCTCGAAAACATCCAGTAATTCACTGACATTACGGAAGAAATGCAGCGCGCCAGCGTGGTCAACGATGGGTAGATTAACGGTGAGTTGCTGAATCAAAAACTCAATGCGCAGCCATGTACGCATTTTTTCATTTAGTGGATGTTCAAAAAGGACCTGGGTCTGCATTACGGTTTTTCCTGTGAGACAAACTGCGACGCAAGCTGCAAATAGTGTGCGTGCAGGCGGGCAACATCCGATGCGATAGCATCCGGTGCGCCGTTATTATCAATGACGTCATCTGCCACGGCAAGGCGGGCTTCGCGCGTTGCCTGAGCAGCAAGGATTTGTTCAACATGCTCGCGAGTTACATCATCGCGCTGCATGGTGCGCTTAAGTTGCGTTTCTGGGCTGACATCCACCACCAGCACTCGATTCGCTTTTTTATACAGTGAGTTTTCTACCAGCAATGGCACAACCCATAGTACATAGGGGGAAGTAGCTTGCTGGATCTGGTGTTGCGTCTCTTGCTGAATCAGCGGATGCAGCAGGGCGTTAAGCCAGTTTTTCTCTTCCGGGTTGGCGAAGATCCGCTCGCGCAAGGCCCGGCGCTGCAATGTTCCATCAGCAGCAATCATGTTAGCGCCAAAGTGATCAGCAATGGCATGTAGCGCAGGTGCACCTGGTTCAACCACCTGACGCGCAATAATATCGGCATCAATGACGTTAATTCCGAGATCAGCAAACGCATTGGCAACGGTACTCTTGCCACTGCCAATGCCTCCCGTTAAGGCAACTATATACCTCATAATTTATATTTCCGGGAATTCATCATGATTATCAAAACGTTAAAAATGAGCGCACGAAAGCGAAATTGATGAAACGTTCGCTCACTATTTACCAGGTAAATTTATGGGATTGTAGCGTAAAAAAAGACAATTTCGCAGTCTTGCGCCGCATTGATTAGTGCGTATGATAGCGTCACTGGAGTTGCGCTCTTACCCTTATAGCCATTAACCCCAGGAATCCGCACATGCGTATTGAAGAAGATCTGAAGTTAGGTTTTAAAGACGTTCTCATCCGCCCTAAACGCTCCACTCTTAAAAGCCGTTCCGATGTTGAACTGGAACGTCAATTCACCTTCAAACATTCAGGTCAGAGCTGGTCCGGCGTGCCGATTATCGCCGCAAATATGGACACCGTAGGCACATTTTCTATGGCCTCTGCGCTGGCTTCTTTTGATATTTTGACTGCTGTGCATAAACACTATTCTGTCGAAGAGTGGCAAGCGTTTATCAACAATTCTTCCGCTGATGTGCTGAAACATGTGATGGTTTCTACCGGCACGTCTGATGCAGATTTCGAAAAAACTAAACAGATTCTCGACCTGAACCCGGCATTAAACTTCGTTTGTATTGACGTGGCGAATGGTTATTCCGAACACTTCGTGCAGTTCGTTGCGAAAGCGCGTGAAGCGTGGCCGACCAAAACCATTTGTGCTGGCAACGTAGTGACTGGTGAAATGTGTGAGGAGCTTATCCTCTCCGGTGCCGATATCGTTAAAGTTGGCATTGGCCCAGGTTCTGTTTGTACAACTCGCGTCAAAACAGGCGTCGGTTATCCGCAACTTTCTGCGGTAATCGAATGTGCCGATGCTGCGCACGGTCTGGGCGGAATGATCGTCAGCGACGGTGGCTGCACCACGCCGGGCGATGTCGCGAAAGCCTTTGGCGGCGGTGCCGATTTCGTCATGCTTGGCGGCATGCTGGCGGGCCACGAAGAGAGCGGCGGTCGCATCGTTGAGGAGAACGGCGAGAAATTTATGCTGTTCTACGGCATGAGCTCCGAGTCTGCGATGAAACGTCACGTTGGCGGCGTTGCGGAATATCGCGCAGCAGAAGGTAAAACCGTTAAGCTGCCGCTGCGAGGCCCGGTTGAAAATACCGCGCGTGATATTTTGGGCGGCCTGCGTTCAGCTTGTACATACGTTGGGGCTTCACGCCTGAAAGAGCTGACCAAGCGCACCACATTTATCCGTGTGCTGGAACAAGAAAACCGCATCTTCAACAACCTGTAATCTCCCAACGCTGGCGTGGAGCAACACGCCAGCGTTATCCCATTCCACTCATTGCATCGCCTAAATGGAAAATGGGCAGATACATTGCCACCACCAGCGTACCGATAATTCCTCCCGTTATGATCAGCAACGCCGGTTCCAGTAAGGCTGCGAGGTTATCCGCCAGCGCCAGTGTGTTATCCCGATGATGATGGGCGAGGTTGTCTAACATGAGATCCAGCGAGCCGGATGCCTCTCCTGTTCTCACTAATTGCAAACAGAGCGGGCTAAACTCACCGGTATTTTTTAGCGCCAGCCAGATGGGATGACCGTTACTGATATCGTGCTGGATTTGTGTCAGAAGTTGCACCCAGTACGGGCAGCGCATTGTTGCTCTGACGCTCTCTACGCCCTGTAAAAAAGTAATGCCTGCACTTTGAGTCAGCGCCAGAATCGTAAAGATCTGCGTGAGTTTTTGTCCCCGCATCAGTGAACCCATAATCGGGATGCGTAACAGCAATTTCTGCCGCGCGATAAGCCAGGTCGGGCGGCGCATCAGCAACTTATTGGCTATCGCCAGCAGAAAGCCGAACAACACCAGCAGCCAGCCCCATTCGCCACTAAAGTCTGCCAGCGTCATGATCCCCTGCGTTAGTACCGGTAGTGGGGTGTTGAAGGTCTTATAAATAGCAGCAAACTCCGGCAGCACAAAATGCAGCATTGCCACAACCACCATGATTGCCATCGCTAAAATGATGATGGGATAACGCAACGCTGATTTCACTTTATCGGCTAACTGACGCTGGGCTTTTTGCTGTCGA
Source organism: Escherichia sp. WS547 (assembly GCF_046486065.1). Taxonomy (NCBI): domain Bacteria; kingdom Pseudomonadati; phylum Pseudomonadota; class Gammaproteobacteria; order Enterobacterales; family Enterobacteriaceae; genus Escherichia; species Escherichia sp. WS547. The sequence goes on from NZ_JBJQMA010000005.1 coordinate 98,857, forward strand.
GCAAGTTCAAAGCAACATTCATCTAACTTACCAGTCAATTCCCCCGTGCGGATCATTGCCTGATAGAGCGGCGGAAATACCTCTGACCAGGGTAATAAGGCATTGGAAAAAGCAATGCCCTGTTCGAGATCGTGCGCCAGCGATTGCAGCAACGCTTGCCATTGCTTACTGGGATGCTGTTCCGCCAGCAGTGCCAGCCCTTCAGAAAGCGTTAACCCGGCTTTGAGTAGCGTCGCCAGTTGATGAATGACTTCCGCGCTTTTATCTCCTCGCCACTGCGCAGAATTGATGGCGATTCGCTTCAGGCTAAGTGGGGTAACCATCTGTTGCTGTAGTGCTATGAGCAGCAAAGCACGGCTCTCAGCCCATAGCATCCCATCTTGCGCATTGCCGTCGCCGGTTATGCCATGCCAGCGCCAGAGTTGCTTACTCGCCATGCGGCATCCCCAATACGCGGATTAACTCTTCAAAGGTGGTTAAGCCTTGCTCCACGGCCAGGCAGCCGTTTTCAAAAAGCGTACGCATACCCGCCTGTCGGGCGTGTGTTTCCAGCGATTCAACGTCGGTATTAGCGGAAATAAGCTGGCGTATGATCGGTGTTATGGGTAGAACTTCAAATAAGGCCGTACGACCATAAAAACCGTGGTAGCAATGTACACAACCGGGTGCTTGCCAGCGGGGCAGCGGCGACGGCCATACATTGTCTGGAATATGGATGGGCTCCCCTTGCTGCCGGCGACAATGCGGGCAAAGTTTGCGTACCAGACGCTGGGCTATTACCAGCGTAAGCGCCGATGATAGCATCCAGCGGGCGACTCCCATTTGTTGTAAACGTACCAGCGTTTCGCAGGTGGAATTAGTGTGTAGGGTAGACAACACCAGGTGACCGGTTTGCGCGGCTTTAATGGCAATTTCTGCCGTTTCGCCATCGCGGATCTCTCCGATCATGATGACGTCAGGGTCCTGGCGCAATAACGCACGCAAAACGCCCTGAAAGGTGAGTCCGGCACGCGAATGGATTTGCGTCTGGTTTAGTCCGGCTATGGGGATCTCAACCGGATCTTCGACGCTACAAATATTAATGTCAGCGGTATTCAGCGTTTGCAGGGCACTATAAAGCGTGACCGTTTTGCCGCTGCCTGTAGGGCCAGTTACCAGCACCAGTCCCTGTGGTTGTTGCAAGGCATGGGCAAAGTCCGCCAGTTGTAACGGCTGCATTCCAAGCGTGTTGACATCCAGTGCCTGACTCACCTGCTGTAACAACCTTAATACCACCTTTTCACCACCCCGACATGGTAAGGTCGCAATACGAAATGAGACGGCGTTTCCTGCCAGTTCGACAGTGAATTGCCCGTCCTGCGGCAGGCGATGTTCCGCAATATCCAGGTTCCCCAGCACTTTTAATCTGGCGGTTAATGCGACTCCGGCATCCGGTGAAACATCCGGTAAAGGATGCAATACGCCGTCGATACGCAAGCGTATGCGGTAGGCATTGTCCGCTGGTTCGATATGAATATCAGACGCGCGTTGTTCCAGCGCAGATTGTAACGTTCGAGTCAGCAACTCTGCTTTGGGCTGATGCTTCTCATGAATAGCTACGGGCAATGTCTGTTGTGTGCGACTGGCGTGACCTTCCATTTGTTGGCGCGTCCAGCAGGTGATCTCAATACGTTTGGTGGTAGCGAAATGCAATGCGTCCAGTAGCTCATGCGAAGGTGCATCGACTACCGCAACATGAACCACCTCTTCGCTGGCATCCAGCAAGACTCCCTGATAACGCAGACACAGGGCGGTGAGCTGTGGAATATTCATTGCCGCTCCTTAGTTTGCGTCATCAAAGCGAAAGACATCTTCGCAGGCTTGCTGCAATGCGCTGTCACTTTGAATATTGCAGTTGCGCGTCCAACCGGTGACGCCGTTTGCGTTATCCCAACCCGGCGTCATGACGACGCTTAGCCCATTGAGACTTTCTTGCCCGGTCAGCGACACCACGCCCTTTGCCACACTCATGGCTGAAACATAGCGGGTAGTGGTAGGCGAGGGGATGCCATTACTGCCACCGTCGCAGGTATCTAATCCACCATGTTCCAGCGCGCACAACTCTACGGCGGTACGGTAAGGCACAAAGGTTTGTAGCATGTCGGTGAGTGCGGCTTTGCGCAGGTAGTTTTGATAAGCGGGAATACCAATGGCGCTTAAAATGGCAATGATGCCAATAACCACCATCAGTTCGATAAGTGTAAAACCGCGTTGCTTGTCCATTTGTTTCGCTCCTTGATTTGGTTGGCGCTACTTTGGCAAACGCCATCAGCACAAGCGAGGGGCAAAAAACGAAACGGGAAAGCAGCTTCCGGAGTTTTTTATTACGTTGCAGCGAAAGACAAGAAATTTGCGAGGCGTTACGAAGAAAGTTGGGAAAGGGGAGATTATCCGCCCGCGATGGAGCGGATAAATCTGTCAGCAATCAGCGAAAACGCATTGATAGGTCGAGTGCCTGTACGTGTTTAGTTAGCGCACCGACGGAGATAAAGTCCACGCCCGTTTCGGCAAATTCGCGCAGTGTTTTGTCAGTGACGTTGCCAGACACTTCCAGTAGCGCCTTGCCGTTGGTGCGTTTGACGGCTTCGCGCATCTGTTCTGTTTCGAAGTTATCCAGCATGATGATATCGGCACCTGCTTTCAGGGCTTCATCAAGTTCTTCCAGATTCTCTACTTCGACTTCTACTGGCGCATCCGGGTGCAGCCAGGATGCTTTTTCGACCGCCTGGCGCACTGAGCCGGAGGCAATAATATGGTTTTCTTTGATCAGGAAGGCATCAGAAAGCCCCAGGCGGTGATTCGCTCCGCCGCCGCAAAGTACCGCGTATTTCAGAGCTGAACGCAGGCCGGGTAAGGTTTTGCGCGTATCCAACAACTGCGTGTTGGTGCCCTCCAGTAATTCGACATAGTGGCGTACCTTACTGGCAACCCCTGAAAGGGTTTGCACAAAATTAAGCGCAGTGCGTTCGCCCGTTAACAGCACGCGGGATGGGCCTTCAAGTTCGAACAAGGGTTCATTGGCGTTGATGACATCGCCGTCATCCACATGCCAGATTATGGTGACATCGTCGCCTGCCAGTTGAATAAACACCTCTTCAACCCAGCGTTTGCCGCAAAATACGCCATTCTCGCGGGTGATCACTGTGGCATGAGAGCGAGAGTTTTCCGGTAAAAGTTTTGCCGTAATGTCATTGTTGGCATCGACTGTTCCGCCTAAATCTTCCCGTAGCGCCTGGGCCACCGCGCCGGGGATATCGAGATTAATGCGTTCCAGCAGCTCGTCACGTCGGGTGTCAGGGTTATAGCGGCGAGGCGGCATGTTAAAACTCCAGATAGCTAACGAATCATAAGGTAGAAACATGCTACTCTGAACCGGGTATTAGCACCACATATAAGGAGATCCTGCATGTTGTTAGAACAGGGGTGGCTGGTTGGCGCGCGCCGCGTTCCCTCACCACATTACGATTGCCGCCCGGATGACGAAACACCCACCCTGCTGGTGGTGCACAATATTAGCCTGCCGCCAGGCGAGTTTGGCGGTCCGTGGATCGACGCATTATTCACTGGAACTATTGATCCGCAGGCACATCCTTTCTTTGCTGAGATCGCCCATTTGCGCGTCTCCGCTCACTGTTTGATTCGCCGTGATGGTGAAATAGTCCAGTATGTTCCTTTCGATAAACGTGCCTGGCATGCGGGAGTCTCTCAGTATCAGGGGCGCGAACGCTGCAATGATTTTTCTATTGGGATTGAGCTGGAAGGCACCGATACGCTGGCGTATACCGATGCGCAGTATCAACAGCTTGCGGCGGTTACGCGGGCACTGATTGATCGCTATCCAGATATCGCTAATAACATGACGGGCCATTGTGATATTGCGCCGGATCGGAAAACCGATCCCGGTCCTGCATTTGATTGGGCACGGTTTCGTGCACTGGTCAGCAAGGAGACAACATGACGCTATTTACAACCTTACTGGTGTTAATTTTCGAGCGCCTGTTTAAGTTGGGCGAGCACTGGCAGCTTGATCATCGTCTTGAAGCGTTCTTTCGGCGGGTGAAACATTTTTCTCTCGGGCGCACATTAGGCATGACCATTATTGCGATGGGCGTGACTTTTTTACTGTTACGCACATTGCAGGGAGTATTATTCAACGTTCCCACGCTGCTGGTGTGGCTGCTGATTGGTTTGCTGTGTATTGGCGCAGGTAAAGTTCGTCTTCATTATCATGCTTATCTGACAGCTGCTTCACGTAATGATAGCCATGCCCGTGCCACGATGGCTGGCGAACTCACCATGATTCACGGCGTCCCGGCAGGCTGCGATGAACGTGAGTATTTGCGTGAGCTGCAAAATGCATTGCTGTGGATTAACTTTCGTTTTTATCTTGCTCCGTTGTTCTGGCTGATTGTGGGGGGAACCTGGGGACCCGTTACGCTGATGGGGTATGCGTTTTTGCGTGCATGGCAATACTGGCTGGCGCGATACCAGACGCCGCATCATCGTTTACAGTCCGGCATCGATGCAGTGCTTCATGTACTGGATTGGGTGCCGGTTCGTCTTGCGGGTGTGGTATATGCCTTGATCGGTCATGGGGAGAAAGCGTTACCGGCCTGGTTTGCTTCGCTGGGTGATTTCCATACTTCGCAATATCAGGTATTAACGCGTCTGGCACAGTTCTCTCTGGCGCGTGAACCGCATGTCGATAAGGTGGAGACGCCGAAGGCAGCGGTTTCCATGGCGAAGAAAACCTCGTTCGTGGTCGTGGTGGTGATTGCGCTACTGACGATTTACGGGGCGTTGGTGTAAAGATTATTGCCCTCACCCTGTACGGGTGAGGGCGTAGAGAGATTAATGCGCTTTTACGGCTTTGGCGGTTTTCTCTTTAAACAGATAGCCGATACCTAACACGATCAGCCATACCGGGATCAGGTATACCGAAATCGCCATTCCTGGGGTCATCAGCATAATCACCAGTACCGCCGCCATAAACAGCAGGCAGATCCAGTTACCCAGCGGATAAAGCAGAGCAGGGAAGCGAGTTACCACGCCTTGTTCCTGCTTGGCGCGACGGAATTTCATATGCGCCAGGCTAATCATCGCCCAGTTGATTACCAGTGCAGATACCACCAGCGCCATTAACAGTCCGAATGCGGATTCCGGTGCAAGGTAGTTAATCAGCACGCACAATGCCGTAACCAGCGCAGACACCAGAATAGTGTTAACCGGTACACCGCGTTTGTCGACAGACGCCAGCGCTTTTGGCGCGTTGCCCTGCTGTGCCAGACCAAACAGCATACGGCTGTTGCAATATACGCAGCTGTTGTATACGGAGAGCGCAGCAGTCAGTACCACGATGTTCAGCGCATTCGCCACAAAGGTATCGCCCAATTCGTGGAAGATCAGTACAAACGGGCTGGTATCAGCAGTAACGCGGGTCCACGGCATCAGCGAGAGCAGAACGGCTAACGAACCAATATAGAAAATCAGGATGCGGTAGATAACCTGGTTAGTTGCTTTCGGGATACTTTGCTCCGGGTTATCAGCTTCTGCTGCGGTGATCCCCACCAGTTCCAGACCACCGAACGAGAACATGATAATCGCCATCATCATCACCAGCCCGGTAAAGCCGTGCGGCAGGAAACCACCCTGATCCCACAGGTTGCTAACGCTCGCCTGCGGGCCGCCGTTGCCACTGAATAGCAGCCAGCCGCCGAAGATGATCATCGCTACCACCGCGATAACTTTGATAATGGCAAACCAGAACTCCATCTCGCCAAACACTTTAACGTTGGTCAGGTTGATGGCGTTAATCACCACAAAGAACACGGCGGCAGAAACCCAGGTTGGGATTTCCGGATACCAGAACTGAATGTATTTACCCACGGCAGTCAGCTCTGCCATGGCAACTAAAACGTACAGTACCCAGTAGTTCCAGCCAGAGGCGAAACCGGCAAAACTGCCCCAGTATTTATAAGCAAAGTGGCTAAAGGAGCCTGCGACAGGTTCTTCGACCACCATTTCACCTAGCTGACGCATGATCAGAAAGGCGATAAAACCAGCAATGGCGTAACCCAGGATAATCCCTGGCCCTGCGGACTGTATTACGGAGGCGCTACCCAGGAATAGCCCGGTCCCTATCGCGCCACCCAGCGCGATAAGCTGAATATGGCGGTTTTTAAGGCCGCGCTTTAGCTGCTCGCCGTGCTGTTGACCTTCCATCATGAAACCTCGTTCGGTGATTGTTTTTTTGATCTACGCAGTGATGCGTGTGTAAGTTTGCAATTCCGTTTGTTGTATTAATTTGTTTACATCAAAGACGTTTGAATTGTTACAAAAGGACTTCCGTCAGATCAAGAATAATGGTATGCGGCAGCGAATGCACCCGCTTTATGCATGGTTGAAGATGAGTTGCTTAAAAAGGAACCGTTTGTAAAGGTCAGCCTTAAATCCCCTCAATATACAAAATGAATATAAATTCATTATTTTTGAATTAATAATCGATAAATTGGTAAGTGAATCGGTTCAATTCGGATTTTTATAGTTTAATAATCGTTAAAAAATCCCTTTCCTACGTAAAGTCTACATTTGTGCATAGTTACAACTTTGAAACGTTATATATGTCAAGTTGTTAAAATGTGCACAGTTTCATGATTTCAATCAAAACCTGTATGGACATAAGGTGAATACTTTGTTACTTTAGCGTCACAGACATGAAATTGGTAAGACCAATTGACTTCGGCAAGTGGCTTAAGACAGGAACTCATGGCCTACAGCAAAATCCGCCAACCAAAACTCTCCGATGTGATTGAGCAGCAACTGGAGTTTTTGATCCTCGAAGGCACTCTCCGCCCGGGCGAAAAACTCCCACCGGAACGCGAACTGGCAAAACAGTTTGACGTCTCCCGTCCCTCCTTGCGTGAGGCGATTCAACGTCTCGAAGCGAAGGGCTTGTTGCTTCGTCGCCAGGGTGGCGGCACTTTTGTCCAGAGCAGCCTATGGCAAAGCTTCAGCGATCCGCTGGTGGAGCTGCTCTCCGACCATCCTGAATCACAGTATGACTTGCTCGAAACACGACACGCCCTGGAAGGTATCGCCGCTTATTACGCCGCGCTGCGTAGTACCGATGAAGACAAGGAACGCATCCGTGAACTCCACCACGCTATAGAGCTGGCGCAGCAGTCTGGCGATCTGGACGCGGAATCAAACGCCGTACTCCAGTATCAGATTGCCGTCACCGAAGCGGCCCACAATGTGGTTCTGCTTCATCTGCTAAGGTGTATGGAGCCGATGTTGGCTCAGAATGTCCGCCAGAACTTCGAATTGCTCTATTCGCGTCGCGAGATGCTGCCGCTGGTGAGTAGTCACCGCACCCGCATATTCGAAGCGATTATGGCCGGTAAGCCGGAAGAAGCGCGCGAAGCATCGCATCGCCATCTGGCCTTTATCGAAGAAATTTTGCTCGACAGAAGCCGTGAAGAGAGCCGCCGTGAGCGTTCTCTACGTCGTCTGGAGCAACGAAAGAATTAGTGATTTTTCTGGTAAAAATTAACCAGAAGATGTTGTAAATCAAGCGCATATAAAAGCGCGGCAACTAAACGTAGAACCTGTCTTATTGAGCTTTCCGGCGAGAGTTCAATGGGACAGGTTCCAGAAAACTCAACGTTATTAGATAGATAAGGAATAACCCATGTCAGAACGTTTCCCAAATGACGTGGATCCGATCGAAACTCGCGACTGGCTCCAGGCGATCGAATCGGTCATCCGTGAAGAAGGTGTTGAGCGTGCTCAGTATCTGATCGACCAACTGCTTGCTGAAGCCCGCAAAGGCGGTGTCAACGTAGCCGCAGGCACCGGTATCAGCAACTACATCAACACCATCCCCGTTGAAGAACAACCGGAGTATCCGGGTAATCTGGAACTGGAACGCCGTATTCGTTCAGCTATCCGCTGGAACGCCATCATGACGGTTCTGCGTGCGTCGAAAAAAGACCTCGAACTGGGCGGCCACATGGCGTCCTTCCAGTCTTCCGCAACCATTTATGATGTGTGCTTTAACCACTTCTTCCGTGCACGCAACGAGCAGGATGGCGGCGACCTGGTTTACTTCCAGGGCCACATCTCCCCGGGCGTTTACGCTCGTGCTTTCCTGGAAGGTCGTCTGACTCAGGAGCAGCTGGATAACTTCCGTCAGGAAGTTCACGGCAATGGCCTCTCTTCCTATCCGCACCCGAAACTGATGCCGGAATTCTGGCAGTTCCCGACCGTATCTATGGGGCTGGGGCCGATTGGTGCTATTTACCAGGCTAAATTCCTGAAATATCTGGAACACCGTGGCCTGAAAGATACCTCTAAACAGACCGTTTACGCGTTCCTCGGCGACGGTGAAATGGACGAACCGGAATCCAAAGGTGCGATCACCATCGCTACCCGTGAAAAACTGGATAACCTGGTCTTCGTTATCAACTGTAACCTGCAGCGTCTTGACGGCCCGGTCACCGGTAACGGCAAGATCATCAACGAACTGGAAGGCATCTTCGAAGGTGCTGGCTGGAACGTGATTAAAGTGATGTGGGGTAGCCGTTGGGATGAACTGCTGCGTAAAGATACCAGCGGTAAACTGATCCAGCTGATGAACGAAACCGTTGACGGCGACTACCAGACCTTCAAATCGAAAGATGGTGCGTACGTTCGTGAACACTTCTTCGGTAAATATCCTGAAACCGCAGCACTGGTTGCAGACTGGACTGACGAGCAGATCTGGGCGCTGAACCGTGGTGGTCACGATCCGAAGAAAATCTACGCTGCATTCAAGAAAGCGCAGGAAACCAAAGGCAAAGCGACGGTAATCCTTGCTCATACCATTAAAGGTTACGGCATGGGCGACGCGGCTGAAGGTAAAAACATCGCGCACCAGGTTAAGAAAATGAACATGGACGGCGTGCGTCATATCCGCGACCGTTTCAATGTGCCGGTGTCTGATGCCGATATCGAAAAACTGCCGTACATCACCTTCCCGGAAGGTTCTGAAGAGCATACCTATCTGCACGCTCAGCGTCAGAAACTGCACGGTTATCTGCCAAGCCGTCAGCCGAACTTCACCGAGAAGCTTGAGCTGCCGAGCCTGCAAGACTTCGGCGCGCTGCTGGAAGAGCAGAGCAAAGAGATCTCTACCACTATCGCTTTCGTTCGTGCCCTGAACGTGATGCTGAAGAACAAGTCGATCAAAGATCGTCTGGTACCGATCATCGCCGACGAAGCGCGTACTTTCGGTATGGAAGGTCTGTTCCGTCAGATTGGTATTTACAGCCCGAACGGTCAGCAGTACACCCCGCAGGACCGCGAGCAGGTTGCTTACTATAAAGAAGACGAGAAAGGTCAGATTCTGCAGGAAGGGATCAACGAGCTGGGCGCAGGGTGTTCCTGGCTGGCAGCGGCGACCTCTTACAGCACCAACAATCTGCCGATGATTCCGTTCTACATCTATTACTCGATGTTCGGCTTCCAGCGTATCGGTGACTTGTGCTGGGCGGCTGGCGACCAGCAAGCGCGTGGCTTCCTGATCGGCGGTACTTCCGGTCGTACCACCCTGAACGGCGAAGGTCTGCAGCACGAAGATGGTCACAGCCACATTCAGTCGCTGACTATCCCGAACTGTATCTCTTACGACCCGGCTTACGCTTACGAAGTTGCTGTCATCATGCATGACGGTCTGGAGCGTATGTACGGTGAAAAACAAGAGAACGTTTACTACTACATCACTACGCTGAACGAAAACTACCACATGCCGGCAATGCCGGAAGGTGCTGAGGAAGGTATCCGTAAAGGTATCTACAAACTCGAAACCATTGAAGGTAGCAAAGGTAAAGTTCAGCTGCTGGGCTCCGGTTCTATCCTGCGTCACGTCCGTGAAGCGGCAGAGATCCTGGCGAAAGATTACGGCGTAGGTTCTGACGTTTATAGCGTGACCTCCTTCACCGAGCTGGCGCGTGATGGTCAGGATTGTGAACGCTGGAACATGCTGCACCCGCTGGAAACTCCGCGCGTTCCATACATCGCTCAGGTGATGAACGACGCTCCGGCAGTGGCATCTACCGACTATATGAAACTGTTCGCTGAGCAGGTCCGTACTTACGTACCGGCTGACGACTACCGCGTACTGGGTACTGATGGCTTCGGTCGTTCCGACAGCCGTGAGAACCTGCGTCACCACTTCGAAGTTGATGCTTCTTATGTCGTGGTTGCGGCGCTGGGCGAACTGGCTAAACGTGGCGAAATCGATAAGAAAGTGGTTGCTGACGCAATCGCCAAATTCAACATCGATGCAGATAAAGTTAACCCGCGTCTGGCTTAAGAGGTAAAAGAATAATGGCTATCGAAATCAAAGTACCGGACATCGGGGCTGATGAAGTTGAAATCACCGAGATCCTGGTCAAAGTGGGCGACAAAGTTGAAGCCGAACAGTCGCTGATCACCGTAGAAGGCGACAAAGCCTCTATGGAAGTTCCGTCTCCGCAGGCGGGTATCGTTAAAGAGATCAAAGTCTCTGTTGGCGATAAAACCCAGACCGGCGCACTGATTATGATTTTCGATTCCGCCGACGGTGCAGCTGACGCTGCACCTGCTCAGGCAGAAGAGAAGAAAGAAGCAGCTCCGGCAGCAGCACCAGCGGCTGCAGCGGCAAAAGACGTTAACGTTCCGGATATCGGCAGCGACGAAGTTGAAGTGACCGAAATCCTGGTGAAAGTTGGCGATAAAGTTGAAGCTGAACAGTCGCTGATCACCGTAGAAGGCGATAAAGCTTCTATGGAAGTTCCGGCTCCGTTTGCAGGCACCGTGAAAGAGATCAAAGTGAACGTGGGTGACAAAGTGTCTACCGGCTCGCTGATTATGGTCTTCGAAGTCGCGGGTGAAGCAGGCGCGGCAGCTCCGGCGGCTAAACAGGAAGCAGCTCCGGCAGCGGCCCCTGCATCAGCAGCTGGCGTGAAAGAAGTTAACGTTCCGGATATCGGCGGTGACGAAGTTGAAGTGACCGAAGTGATGGTGAAAGTGGGCGACAAAGTTGCCGCTGAACAGTCACTGATCACCGTAGAAGGCGATAAAGCTTCTATGGAAGTTCCGGCTCCGTTTGCAGGCGTCGTGAAGGAACTGAAAGTCAACGTTGGCGATAAAGTGAAAACTGGCTCGCTGATTATGATCTTCGAAGTTGAAGGCGCAGCGCCTGCGGCAGCTCCTGCGAAACGGGAAGCGGCAGCGCCGGCTCCGGCAGCAAAAGCTGAAGCTCCGGCAGCAGCACCGGCTGCGAAAGCGGAAGGCAAATCTGAATTTGCTGAAAACGACGCTTACGTTCACGCGACTCCGCTGATCCGCCGTCTGGCACGCGAGTTTGGCGTTAACCTGGCGAAAGTGAAGGGCACTGGCCGTAAAGGTCGTATCCTGCGCGAAGACGTTCAGGCTTACGTGAAAGAAGCTATCAAACGTGCAGAAGCGGCTCCGGCGGCGACTGGCGGCGGTATCCCAGGCATGCTGCCGTGGCCGAAGGTGGACTTCAGCAAGTTTGGTGAAATCGAAGAAGTGGAACTGGGCCGTATCCAGAAAATTTCTGGTGCGAACCTGAGCCGTAACTGGGTGATGATCCCGCATGTTACTCACTTCGACAAAACCGATATCACCGAGCTGGAAGCGTTCCGTAAACAGCAGAACGAAGAAGCGGCGAAACGTAAGCTGGATGTGAAGATAACCCCAGTTGTCTTCATCATGAAAGCGGTTGCTGCAGCTCTTGAGCAGATGCCTCGCTTCAACAGTTCGCTGTCGGAAGACGGTCAGCGTCTGACCCTGAAGAAATACATCAACATCGGTGTGGCGGTGGATACCCCGAACGGTCTGGTTGTTCCGGTATTCAAAGACGTCAACAAGAAAGGCATCATCGAGCTGTCTCGCGAGCTGATGACTATTTCTAAGAAAGCGCGTGACGGTAAGCTGACTGCGGGCGAAATGCAGGGCGGTTGCTTCACCATCTCCAGCATCGGCGGCCTGGGTACTACCCACTTCGCGCCGATTGTGAACGCGCCGGAAGTGGCTATCCTCGGCGTTTCCAAGTCCGCGATGGAGCCGGTGTGGAATGGTAAAGAGTTCGTGCCGCGTCTGATGCTGCCGATTTCTCTCTCCTTCGACCACCGCGTGATCGACGGTGCTGATGGTGCCCGTTTCATTACCATCATTAACAACACGCTGTCTGACATTCGCCGTCTGGTGATGTAAGTAAAAGAGCCGGCCCAACGGCCGGCTTTTTTCTGGTAATCTCATGAATGTATTGAGGTTATTAGCGAATAGACAAATCGGTTGCCGTTTGTTGTTTAAAAATTGTTAACAATTTTGTAAAATACCGACGGATAGAACGACCCGGTGGTGGTTAGGGTATTACTTCACATACCCTATGGATTTCTGGGTGCAGCAAGGTAGCAAGCGCCAGAATCCCCAGGAGCTTACATAAGTAAGTGACTGGGGTGAGGGCGTGAAGCTAACGCCGCTGCGGCCTGAAAGACGACGGGTATGACCGCCGGAGATAAATATATAGAGGTCATGATGAGTACTGAAATCAAAACTCAGGTCGTGGTACTTGGGGCAGGCCCCGCAGGTTACTCCGCTGCCTTCCGTTGCGCTGATTTAGGTCTGGAAACCGTAATCGTAGAACGTTACAACACCCTTGGCGGTGTTTGCCTGAACGTCGGCTGTATCCCTTCTAAAGCACTGCTGCACGTAGCAAAAGTTATCGAAGAAGCCAAAGCGCTGGCTGAACACGGCATCGTCTTCGGCGAACCGAAAACCGATATCGACAAGATTCGTACCTGGAAAGAGAAAGTGATCAATCAGCTGACCGGTGGTCTGGCTGGTATGGCGAAAGGCCGCAAAGTCAAAGTGGTCAACGGTCTGGGTAAATTTACCGGGGCTAACACCCTGGAAGTTGAAGGTGAGAACGGCAAAACCGTGATCAACTTCGACAACGCGATCATTGCAGCGGGTTCTCGCCCGATCCAACTGCCGTTTATTCCGCATGAAGATCCGCGTATCTGGGACTCCACTGACGCGCTGGAACTGAAAGAAGTACCAGAACGCCTGCTGGTAATGGGTGGCGGTATCATCGGTCTGGAAATGGGGACCGTATACCACGCGCTGGGTTCACAGATTGACGTGGTTGAAATGTTCGACCAGGTTATCCCGGCAGCTGACAAAGACATCGTTAAAGTCTTCACCAAGCGTATCAGCAAGAAATTCAACCTGATGCTGGAAACCAAAGTTACCGCCGTTGAAGCGAAAGAAGACGGTATTTATGTGACGATGGAAGGCAAAAAAGCACCCGCTGAACCGCAGCGTTACGACGCCGTGCTGGTAGCGATTGGTCGTGTGCCGAACGGTAAAAACCTCGACGCAGGCAAAGCTGGCGTGGAAGTGGACGACCGTGGTTTCATCCGCGTTGACAAACAGCTGCGCACTAACGTACCGCACATCTTTGCTATCGGCGATATCGTCGGTCAGCCGATGCTGGCACACAAAGGTGTTCACGAAGGTCACGTTGCCGCTGAAGTTATCGCCGGTAAGAAACACTACTTCGATCCGAAAGTTATCCCGTCCATCGCCTATACCGAACCAGAAGTTGCATGGGTGGGTCTGACCGAGAAAGAAGCGAAAGAGAAAGGCATCAGCTATGAAACTGCCACCTTCCCGTGGGCTGCTTCTGGTCGTGCTATCGCTTCCGACTGCGCAGACGGTATGACCAAGCTGATTTTCGACAAAGAATCTCACCGTGTGATCGGTGGTGCGATTGTCGGTACTAACGGCGGCGAGCTGCTGGGTGAAATCGGCCTGGCAATCGAAATGGGTTGTGATGCTGAAGACATCGCACTGACCATCCATGCGCACCCGACTCTGCACGAGTCTGTGGGCCTGGCGGCAGAAGTGTTCGAAGGTAGCATTACCGACCTGCCGAACCCGAAAGCGAAGAAGAAGTAATTTTTCGTTTGCCGGAACATCCGGCAATTAAAAAAGCGGCTAACCACGCCGCTTTTTTTACGTCTGTAATTTACCTTTCCAGTCGCCTTGCTCCGCGCTCAGAGAGACGTTCGCGTACTGCTGACCGTTGCTCATTATTCAATCGGGCAGTACGGTTACTGTCGTTTAGACGTTGTGGGCGGCTCTCCTGAACTTTCTCCCGAAAAACCTGACGTTGCTCAGGTGATGCTGATTGAACACGCTGGCGGGCGTTATCACGTTGCTGTTGGTTCAGTGGGCGCTGCTGTACTTTTTCCTTAAACACCTGGCGCTGTTCGGGAGTTGCAGACTGAATACGCTCACGCGCTGCCTCTTTTCGCTGCTGGTTCTGTGGGTTAGTCTGCATTTTCTCGCGGACTGCCTGGCGCTGCTCAGGCGAGGCCGACTGATAACGTTGACGAGCGGCGTCCTTTTGTTGCTGGGTCAGTGGTTGGCGACGGCTGAACTCGCGGAAGTCGTCATAGCTCCCATAATGTTCCGCTTCATTAAATCGCTGTGCCGCAGCCTGACGTTGAGTATATCGCGTAATGACTGGCGCAGTGTATGTTCGTTGCTGAAACTGACTTGCTGCTGCCTGACGCTGACTGTCGCGCGATAGAGCAGGTAACTGCGTGGCGCTCATGCCGCCGTTGACATCGGTTTGGTGAAACCGCTTTGCCATATCCTGATCATGATAGGGCACACCATTACGGTAGTTTGGATTGTGCCGCCATGCCATATTGTTATCAGTAAGATGCTCACCGGTGATATGGTTGAAATTATTGACGTCGATATTGATGTTGTCGCCGTTGTGTTGCCAGTCATTACCGTCACGATGACCGCCATCGTGGTGATGATAATCATCATCGTCATGATGATGATGGTCATGATCCTCGTCGTCCCAGTCGATGCTGCTGAATAGTGCGTATGTGGTAGCAACGCCCATGCTATAGCCGAATCCGCGCACAAAGCTGTCAACAAACGGTTCTCCGGCTGGTGGTGGCAGATAAACTGGCGGATAAGCGGTATTGGCCCAACTGCCGTAAACCACGTTTGGGTTGTAGTTCGGAATATAAACCACATCCGGATTGGCTGGCTCAATGGTTATTACGGTCGGTGCAGGTTCTGCGACGACGGGGCTGGACGTAGAAACGGTATTTGATTGTGTGACAGGGGCGTTGGCGGGCTGATTTACCGGTACGACTTTTTTCGTTGTCGTGATGATCTTTTGTTCAGTTGATGACTTCAGCGAGCCGGTTTGTTGCGCCAGTTGCCGCAATCGCTGTACCGAGTCCATCACGTCCTGCGGCTGCGCCAGAAAAGCATCGCCCAGGTTTTGCACCCATTGCGGGTTTTCGCCCATCAATGCCATCAACTGTGGAAAGGCCACCAGTGATTTGACGCTGGCGTCCCAGGGCTGGTCAGATACCGCCTGAATAGCAGCATCGCCTTGTTTAAGTGGATTATCGTGCGACCATTGCACTGCTTGAGCAACGTTTGTCGGATAGGTTGATGCCATCAGCACCTGCGAAAGTAGGGCGTCGGGATACAGCGCGACGGGCGCGACCCATTGATCTATTTGTGCAGTGCTGAATGCAGATTTGACGACGGCAGGTGTTACGGGAGGTGCGGAAACCGTTGCAGGAAGCGTAACTGCGGAGATGTCAGGCGCATTCTGTTGTGTCGATTGCGCTTCCACAGGCGCTTCCACTGTGCGGCTTTTTATATATAGCCCGGCAGAGGCGGCACAAAGCCCGGCACTGCAAATTAGCGCCAGCACATGGGGTTTAAACGGCAAAGTCATTTTCATAATTCGAATCTCAAGGAAATCGCAATGGTCGGCGAACTGCCACCCGCAGGTGCTGAGAATCCGAGTATAAAGAGGCGGTAGTTTAAATTTTGACTAATCTTGGGATTCGTTGAGAAAGGTGATTATCACCATGCGAATTAACGAAGTTTTTACGGAGGGAAACAATCTCTAGACCATCCTTAACGATTCAGCCACTTTTTTATGTTGCTTTTTTGTAAACAGATTAACACATCGTCAAAATCCTGCTATTCTGCCCGTTGCGGTACTGGGCATTTACCCTACAAACTGCTGTCTCACAGGAGCGTGAAGAGAATCGCCTGCCGCACTATGACAATGAGAGCGAGGAGAACCGTCGTGCTAGAAGAATACCGTAAGCACGTAGCTGAGCGTGCCGCTGAGGGGATTGCGCCCAAACCCCTGGATGCAAACCAAATGGCCGCACTTGTAGAGCTGCTGAAAAACCCGCCCGCGGGCGAAGAAGAATTCCTGTTAGATCTGTTAACCAACCGTGTTCCCCCTGGCGTCGATGAAGCCGCCTATGTCAAAGCAGGCTTCCTGGCTGCTGTCGCGAAAGGCGAAGCCAAATCCCCACTGCTGACTCCGGAAAAAGCCATCGAACTGCTGGGCACTATGCAGGGTGGTTACAACATTCATCCGCTGATCGACGCGCTGGATGATGCCAAACTGGCACCGATCGCTGCCAAAGCACTTTCTCACACGCTGCTGATGTTCGATAACTTCTATGACGTAGAAGAGAAAGCCAAAGCAGGCAACGAATATGCGAAGCAGGTAATGCAGTCCTGGGCGGATGCCGAATGGTTCCTGAATCGCCCGGCACTGGCTGAAAAACTGACCGTTACCGTCTTCAAAGTCACAGGCGAAACCAACACCGATGACCTTTCTCCGGCACCGGATGCGTGGTCACGCCCGGATATCCCACTGCACGCGCTGGCGATGCTGAAAAACGCCCGTGAAGGTATTGAGCCAGATCAGCCTGGTGTTGTTGGTCCGATCAAACAGATTGAAGCTCTGCAACAGAAAGGTTTCCCGCTGGCGTACGTCGGTGACGTTGTGGGTACGGGTTCATCGCGTAAATCCGCCACGAACTCCGTTCTGTGGTTTATGGGCGATGATATTCCACATGTGCCGAACAAACGCGGCGGTGGTTTGTGCCTCGGCGGTAAAATTGCACCCATCTTCTTTAACACGATGGAAGATGCGGGTGCACTGCCAATTGAAGTGGACGTCTCTAACCTGAACATGGGTGACGTAATTGACGTTTACCCGTACAAAGGTGAAGTGCGTAACCACGAAACCGGCGAACTGCTGGCGACCTTCGAACTGAAAACCGACGTGCTGATTGATGAAGTGCGTGCCGGTGGTCGTATTCCGCTGATTATCGGGCGTGGCCTGACCACCAAAGCGCGTGAAGCACTTGGTCTGCCGCACAGCGATGTGTTCCGTCAGGCGAAAGATGTCGCTGAGAGCGACCGCGGCTTCTCGCTGGCGCAGAAAATGGTAGGTCGTGCCTGCGGCGTGAAAGGCATTCGTCCGGGCGCGTACTGCGAACCGAAAATGACTTCTGTAGGTTCCCAGGACACCACCGGCCCGATGACCCGTGATGAACTGAAAGACCTGGCGTGCCTGGGCTTCTCGGCTGACCTAGTGATGCAGTCTTTCTGCCACACCGCGGCGTATCCGAAGCCAGTTGACGTGAACACGCACCACACGCTGCCGGACTTCATTATGAACCGTGGTGGTGTGTCGCTGCGTCCGGGTGACGGCGTAATCCACTCCTGGCTGAACCGTATGCTGCTGCCGGATACCGTCGGTACCGGTGGTGACTCCCATACCCGTTTCCCGATCGGCATTTCTTTCCCGGCGGGTTCTGGTCTGGTGGCATTTGCAGCCGCAACAGGCGTAATGCCGCTGGATATGCCGGAATCCGTTCTGGTGCGCTTCAAAGGCAAAATGCAGCCGGGCATCACCCTGCGCGATCTGGTACATGCTATTCCGCTGTATGCGATCAAACAAGGTCTGCTGACCGTTGAGAAGAAAGGCAAGAAAAACATCTTCTCTGGTCGCATTCTGGAAATTGAAGGTCTGCCGGATCTGAAAGTTGAGCAGGCCTTTGAGCTGACCGATGCGTCCGCCGAGCGTTCTGCCGCTGGTTGTACTATCAAGCTGAACAAAGAACCGATCATCGAATACCTGAACTCCAACATCGTCCTGCTGAAGTGGATGATCGCGGAAGGTTACGGCGATCGTCGTACCCTGGAACGTCGTATTCAGGGCATGGAAAAATGGCTGGCGAATCCTGAGCTGCTGGAAGCCGATGCAGATGCGGAATACGCGGCAGTGATCGACATCGATCTGGCGGATATTAAAGAGCCAATCCTGTGTGCTCCGAACGATCCGGATGACGCACGTCCGCTGTCTGCGGTACAGGGTGAGAAGATCGACGAAGTGTTTATCGGTTCCTGCATGACCAACATCGGTCACTTCCGTGCTGCGGGTAAACTGCTGGATGCGCATAAAGGCCAGTTGCCGACCCGCCTGTGGGTGGCACCGCCAACCCGTATGGACGCCGCGCAGTTGACCGAAGAAGGCTACTACAGCGTCTTCGGTAAGAGCGGTGCGCGTATCGAGATCCCTGGCTGTTCCCTGTGTATGGGTAACCAGGCGCGTGTAGCAGACGGTGCGACGGTGGTTTCCACCTCTACCCGTAACTTCCCGAACCGTCTGGGTACTGGCGCGAATGTCTTCCTGGCTTCTGCGGAACTGGCTGCTGTTGCGGCGCTGATTGGCAAACTACCGACGCCGGAAGAGTACCAGACCTACGTGGCACAGGTGGATAAAACTGCCGTTGATACTTACCGTTACCTGAACTTCAACCAGCTTTCTCAGTACACCGAAAAAGCGGACGGGGTGATTTTCCAGACTGCGGTGTAACAGCCTGAAAATAGCTCAGGTGTTCTCCTGAATACCTGACAAGTAACACTTCTTTAAACCCCCTTTCTGCTCAAGGAAAGGGGGTTTATTTTTATTCCTTATTCTTTTCCACCTTTTAATCTTGCATAGTGCTGCGATAATTAAACCTAAGGTGCAATGCAGTAATGGCGCATTGCCGGGAGCAGAGGAACACACTATGGATTACGAATTTCTGCGTGATATTACCGGAGTGGTAAAGGTGCGTATGTCCATGGGGCATGAAGTGGTCGGGCACTGGTTTAACGAAGAGGTGAAAGAAAACCTGGCCTTGCTTGATGAAGTAGAAGACGCCGCGCGCACGCTCAAAGGTAGCGAACGTTCCTGGCAGCGGGCAGGGCATGAGTACACGCTATGGATGGACGGCGAAGAAGTGATGGTTCGCGCCAATCAACTGGAATTCGCTGGCGATGAAATGGAAGAGGGGATGAACTACTACGACGAAGAAAGCCTGTCGCTATGCGGCGTTGAGGATTTTCTGCAGGTGGTGGCTGCTTATCGTAATTTCGTGCAGCAAAAGTAAATAAATCTGGCGGAGCCCGCGAGCTCCGCCAGAGCCGTTAAACAGCGGGCATATTGCGCCCGTAATAAATCTCGCGCATTTCTTTCCACAGCGCAGCGGTAATTTCCTGGCGCTCGCTGTCGGTTAAATCTTCCGGTTTGGTGTGGAACATATAGTGCTTAAGGTCGAACTCTTTAAGCAACATCTTGGTATGGAAGATATTTTCCTGATAGACGTTTACATCCACCATGTCATACAGCGCCTTCATATCGTCAGACATAAAGTTCTGAATCGAATTAATCTCATGGTCGATAAAGTGCTTCATACCGTTAATGTCGCGAGTAAAACCGCGCACGCGATAATCAATGGTTACGATATCGGACTCAAGCTGGTGGATCAGGTAATTCAGCGCCTTCAGCGGAGAAATCACGCCGCAGGTAGAGACTTCAATATCGGCGCGGAAGGTACATAAACCGCCTTCAGGATGACTTTCCGGGTAGGTATGTACGCAAATATGACTTTTATCGAGATGGGCAACGACCGTTTCTGGCAGTGGGCCGGGGTGTTCTGTTTTGTCGATGAGTTTCGGGTCAACCGGTTCTTCACTCACCAGAATAGTGACGCTGGCACCCTGTGGTTCGTAATCCTGGCGGGCGATGTTAAGAATATTGGCCCCGATAATGGAACAGGTTTCTGACAAGATTTCGGTCAGACGGTTGGCATTATAGAGTTCATCGATATAAGCAATATAACCGTCGCGTTCTTCGGCAGTTTTGGCGTAGCAGATATCGTAAATACAAAAACTCAGACTTTTGGTCAGATTATTAAAGCCATGCAGTTTCAGTTTTTTCAATTTCTTATCTTCTCCTTAGGACGGCTGTGAAGCCAGTGCGTCTTGCAGATACTGAGGTAAGGCAAAAGCTGCCGTATGGATTGCCGGATTGTAATAACGGCATTTCAGGCCAGAAGCGAGAAAACGCGCCTGAATAATTTCGGTTGAGAGATGGCGTAAGGCATCGTTATCTGTCGCCCATGCAAAGGTCATGATGCCGCCGTAATAGGTCGGGATCGCCGCCTGATAAAAGCCAACGTCGCTGAAGTAATGGCTGAGTTTGCGATGACTGTCGATAGCCTCTTCCTGCTGTAAAAAGCAGACGCCGTTTTGTGCGACGAAGATACCGCCAGGATTCAGGCAGCGTTTACAACCTTCATAAAATGCTGAGGTGAACAGACTTTCGCCGGGACCGATAGGATCGGTGCAGTCGGAGATAATGACATCAAAAGTCTGGTTGGTTTGATTAACGAAATTGACGCCATCGTCGATCACCAGTTTAAAGCGCGGATCGTCGTAGCTACCAGCGTTATGGTTGGGTAGATACTGACGGCAGAACGACACGACACTCGCATCGATTTCCACCATCGTGATTGACTCAACGTTTTTATGTCGGGTCACTTCACGCAGCATGGCACCGTCGCCGCCGCCGATAATCAGCACATGTTTCGCGTGACCGTGGGCCAGTAGCGGAACATGGGTCATCATCTCATGATAGATAAACTCGTCGCGTTCGGTGGTTTGTACTACGCCATCCAGCGCCATTACGCGACCAAATGCGGCATTCTCAAAAATGATCAGATCCTGGTGATCGGTCTTTTCATGATACAGAACGTTATCTACCGCAAAGTACTGCCCAAACTGGTCGTGTAGCGTTTCATGCCACTGTTTTTTTTCGGCCATGGGTTGATACCTCCTTTGTTAACACCCGTAAAAAAAGGGCGCAACATAATAGCTAACATTGACCGTGGATGCACGGTCAATATTTCTACAAAAAGGTATCAGGGATTATTTGACGTAGGCAAGCAGGCTTAAGGAATCGCGGGCCAGGGCTTTGCATTTTTTAGCGACGGGAATGCCAATGCCGCTGAGATCGCGGTAGCTGTCTTCACCGAGGGCTTTCATGTCGAAGGTGTCGTAATTACTGAGATCCCACTGGTTTTGCTGGGCGAAAAAGACCAGTGCGCGACGAATTTGCCCGTTAGGTAAGTTCTGGTAACCACAATCGTTCTTCAGAAAGACAAAAACTGCCGTTAAATCGGCCATATCTTCGGCTTCAGACTCGCTGAGCGCGTAACTGTTTGCGCAGACGGCCATCAGGCTGCCGAATAACACTGTTCTGAAAAACGTCTTCATTGCTTCTACCAGGGGCTTAAAGAAGATAAACGTTAGCACACTGCGAGCGAGGCGACGACCATTATTGTCGATTAAATTGTGTCTGCGGCTTGACCTTCCCGTAAGGGGAAGGACTATGCTCAACGTTTGATTTTGTTTCGCCTGCTTAAGAATAAGGAAATAACTATGCAACGTCGTGATTTCTTAAAATATTCCGTCGCGCTGGGCGTGGCTTCGGCTTTACCGCTGTGGAGCCGCGCAGTATTTGCGGCGGAACGCCCAACGTTACCGATCCCTGATTTGCTCACGACCGATGCCCGTAATCGCATTCAGTTAACTATTGGCGCAGGCCAGTCCACCTTTGGCGGGAAAACCGCAACTACCTGGGGCTATAACGGCAATCTGCTGGGGCCGGCGGTGAAATTACAGCGCGGCAAAGCGGTAACGGTTGATATCTATAACCAACTGACGGAAGAGACGACGTTGCACTGGCACGGGCTGGAAGTACCGGGTGAAGTCGACGGCGGCCCGCAGGGAATTATTCCGCCAGGTGGCAAGCGCTCGGTGACGTTGAACGTTGATCAACCTGCCGCTACCTGCTGGTTCCATCCACATCAACATGGCAAGACCGGGCGACAGGTGGCGATGGGGCTGGCTGGTCTGGTGGTGATTGAAGATGACGAGATCCTGAAATTAATGCTGCCAAAACAGTGGGGTATCGATGATGTTCCGGTGATCGTTCAGGATAAGAAATTTAGCGCTGACGGGCAGATTGATTATCAACTGGATGTGATGACCGCCGCCGTGGGCTGGTTTGGCGATACGTTGCTGACCAACGGTGCAATCTACCCACAACACGCTGCCCCGCGTGGTTGGCTGCGCCTGCGTTTGCTCAATGGCTGTAACGCCCGCTCGCTCAATTTCGCCACCAGCGACAATCGCCCGCTGTATGTGATTGCCAGCGACGGTGGTCTACTACCTGAACCGGTGAAGGTGAGCGAGCTGCCGGTGCTGATGGGCGAGCGTTTTGAAGTGCTGGTGGAGGTTAACGACAACAACCCCTTTGACCTGGTGACGCTGCCGGTCAGCCAGATGGGAATGGCGATTGCGCCTTTTGATAAGCCGCATCCGGTAATGCGGATTCAGCCGATTGCCATTAGTGCCTCTGGTGCTTTGCCAGACACATTAAGTAGCCTGCCAGCATTACCTTCGCTGGAAGGGCTGACGGTACGTAAGCTGCAACTCTCTATGGACCCGATGCTCGATATGATGGGGATGCAGATGCTGATGGAGAAATATGGCGATCAGGCGATGGCCGGGATGGATCACAGCCAGATGATGGGCCATATGGGGCACGGCAATATGAATCATATGAACCACGGCGGGAAGTTCGATTTCCACCATGCCAATAAAATCAACGGTCAGGCGTTTGATATGAATAAGCCGATGTTTGCGGCGGCGAAAGGGCAGTACGAACGTTGGGTTATCTCTGGCGTGGGCGACATGATGCTGCATCCGTTCCATATTCACGGCACGCAGTTCCGTATCTTGTCAGAAAATGGCAAACCGCCAGCGACTCATCGCGCAGGCTGGAAAGATACCGTTAAGGTAGAAGGTAATGTCAGCGAAGTGCTGGTGAAGTTTAATCACGATGCACCGAAAGAACATGCTTATATGGCGCACTGCCATTTGCTGGAGCATGAAGATACGGGGATGATGTTAGGGTTTACGGTATAAAAAGACCGTATTCGGAAATATGCCCGGATCTCTCCGGGCATTATGGTTACTTCACATCATCCGGCAGCGCATAAGCCACAATATAGTCGCCCATCTTCGTACCAAATGAACCGTGACCGCCTGCGGAGATCACCACATACTGCTTACCATTCACTTCATAGGTCATTGGCGTAGCCTGACCACCCGCCGGTAAACGGCCCTGCCACAGTTTTTCACCGTTGCTCATGTTGTAAGCGCGCAGGTAGTTATCTGCCGTAGCGGCGATAAACAGTACGTTACCCGCTGTGGAGATTGGCCCGCCCAGCATCGGCATACCCATATTGAACGGCACCGGTACAGGCATCGGGAACGGCATACTGTCCTGCGGCGTACCAATACGTTTCTTCCACACCACTTCATTGGTTTTCAGATCCAGCGCCGAGATATAGCCCCATGCTGGCTGTTTACATGGCAGACCAAACGGTGAGAGGAACGGATTGAGCGTGACGCCATACGGTACACCGTACTGCGGCTGAATGCCGGATTCCGTACCCGTGCCTTTGGCATCTTTCGGCTGTTCCATCGGATTACCCGGACCGCGCGGGATCAGTTTCGAAACAAACGGCAGTGCCATTGGGTTGGCAATTGCCACTTCACGATTCGGATCAACGGAAATCCCGCCCCATTCGAACATCCCCAGGTTACCAGGGAAGACCAGAGTACCCTGTTCAGATGGTGGGGTGAAAATGCCTTCATAGCGCATCTGGTGGAACATCACGCGGCACACCAGCTGGTCAAACATGGTGGCTCCCCACATATCCGCACCGCTCAAATCTTTCGTCGGACGGAAGCTCAGTTCCGAGAAGGGTTGAGTTGGGGTGACGTAATCGCCTTTCGCTGCACCTTGAGGAACCGGTTTTTCCGGGGCCGGAACCACCAGTTCGCCGTTACGACGATCGAGCACAAAAATGTTGCCGGTTTTCGCTGGAGCATAAATGACCGGAACCTTTTGACCGTTAACGGTGATGTCCGCCAGCGTCGGCTGTGCCGGAAGATCCATATCCCACAGGTCGTGGTGAACGGTCTGGTAGCTCCACGCCAGTTTCCCGGTAGTGGCATTCAGCGCCAGAATCGAGCTGGCATAACGTTCCTGTTCCGGTGTGCGGTTACCACCCCAGATATCCGGCGTGGTCACGCCCATCGGCAGATACACCAGATCCAGCTTCGCGTCATAGGCCGCAGGTGCCCACGAGTTTGGTGAGTTAAAGGTAAAGGTGTGTTCGTCAGACGGGATCGCGTTAGGATCTTTCGCGCCGGGATCAAAAGCCCACAACAGCTCCCCGGTGTTGACATCAAAACCACGGATCACGCCAGACGTTTCGCGGGTTGAGAAGTTGTCGGTAACTGAACCGGCCATCACGATGGTTTTATCGGTGATAATCGGCGGCGAAGTCGGCTCATACAGACCCGGTTTGGTGTCCGGCATATTGCTTTGCAGATTAAGCACGCCTTTATTAGCGAAGGTTTCGCACAGCTTGCCGTTTTCAGCGTTAATCGCAATCAGGCGACCATCATTGACCGGAAGAATGATACGACGCGGGCAATCCGCCATCACTTCCGGCGAGGCCGTTTCTGCTTCATGATAAGAGACGCCACGGCAGGTTACGTGCTGGAAAGACTCGTTGGTTTTCAGCTCAGGATCGTAATGCCATTTCTCTTTGCCGCTGGCGGCATCGAGCGCAAACAGTCGCTGGTGCGCGGTACACAGGTAAAGGGTGTCGCCCACTTTAATCGGCGTCACTTCATTGGTGATTTCGCCCGGATCGTTCGGCTGTTTCACATCGCCTGTACGGAACACCCAGGCTTCTTTCAGGTTATGGACGTTATCGGCGTTAATCTGTTTCAGCGGCGAAAAGCGTTGACCTTCCTGATTGCGACCATACGCAGGCCAGTCCTGATCGGCAACCGGTGAGATGGCTTCGGCAGGTGTGGCATCGGCGCTTAAGGTGCCGTTGATTTCCTGCGGATCGTTAAATCCCGCCCAGGTGAGGATTCCGCCACTAATCAGCAACGCCACCACCAGAGCGGCAACTGCGCCGCTGGCAGGAATGACCAGGCGACGCCAGACAAACGGCAGGATCAGCCAGATGCCGAAGAAGACCAGAATGTCGCTGCGCGGAGTCAGCGCCCAGAAGTCGAAACCAACTTCCCAGACGCCCCAAATCATGGTGCCGAGCAGCAGGGCGGCGTATAGCCAAAGCGCGGCACGTTTACTGCGCCACAGCATCCAGGCGACGCCGAGCATCACAAGGCCAGCGATAGGGTAGTACCAGGAGCCGCCAATCGCGACCAGCCAGCCTCCGCCAATGAGTAGATACAGCCCGCAAAGCGCTGCAAAAAGGGCTGTTAGCGTGACGAGTAATCGTCGCGAGCCTGTATTGTTAATTGCCATAAAGAGACACCATTTCAATTCATTAATATTTTAGTAGCAATTAATTATAGGTTTTAACATGTGTGATCGTCATCACAATTCGAGCTTTATTAACAGATTCCGCGAATGAATAGTTTTACTGGTATACTGCGTGTCTTGCGCTTTGTTGCGGTGCCAAAACCTGCCCGTGCGAAGTGATTTGTTTTTAAATCATATGGTTAGAGATATGAAACATACTGTAGAAGTAATGATCCCCGAAGCGGAGATTAAAGCGCGTATCGCCGAACTGGGTCGTCAGATTACTGAGCGTTACAAAGACAGCGGCAGCGATATGGTGCTGGTGGGTCTGCTGCGTGGCTCATTTATGTTTATGGCGGACCTGTGTCGTGAAGTTCAGGTATCTCATGAAGTCGATTTTATGACCGCCTCCAGCTACGGTAGTGGCATGTCCACCACCCGTGATGTGAAAATCCTCAAAGATCTGGATGAAGATATCCGTGGCAAGGACGTGCTGATTGTTGAAGATATCATCGACTCGGGTAATACACTGTCGAAAGTGCGTGAGATCTTAAGCCTGCGCGAACCGAAGTCGTTGGCGATTTGTACGCTGCTGGATAAACCGTCCCGTCGTGAAGTGAACGTCCCGGTAGAATTCATCGGTTTCTCGATCCCGGATGAGTTTGTGGTGGGTTACGGCATTGATTACGCACAGCGTTACCGTCATCTGCCGTATATCGGCAAAGTGATTCTGCTGGACGAGTAAGTGTGAAGTTGCCGGATGTGTTGCATCCGGCATGGCATTTTTATTTGTGGTTGGCGTGTTTCAGCTTGAGATTGGAAATCCCGTGACGGTAACGTTGCTCAAGAGTTTCGCGGTTGGTCGCTGTGACATCCAGATCACGCAGCAAGCCGTCGTGAATGCCGTAGGCCCAGCCGTGAATGGTGACTTTCTGCCCGCGTTTCCACGCTGATTGCATAATGGTGGAGTGGCCCAGGTTATACACCTGTTCCATGACGTTCAGTTCACACAAGGTATCCAGACGGCGCTCTTGCGGCATTTCGCCGAGCAATGAGCTATGTTTGAACCAGATATCGCGGATATGCAGCAGCCAGTTGTTGATAAGCCCCAGTTCCGGGTTTTCAACTGCGGCTTGTACGCCGCCGCAACCGTAGTGACCACAGATAATAATGTGTTCAACTTCGAGTACATCCACTGCATACTGAACCACGGAAAGGCAGTTCAGGTCGGTGTGAATGACCAGGTTAGCAACATTACGGTGAACAAAGAGTTCGCCCGGCTCAAGACCGGTTAAACGTTCTGCAGGAACGCGACTGTCGGAACATCCAATCCATAGAAAGCGCGGTTTTTGCGCTTGTGCCAGTTTCTCAAAAAACCCGGGATCCTCTTCCACCAGCATTTTTGACCATAGTGCATTGTTGCTGATGAGTGTATCTATGTCTTTCATGGAGGTTAACGACCTGTAACCAAATAATTACGTTTGGCTAATATAGGGCAACTCCGGGACGATTTAAACCACAGATAAAGTGTAAGAACGTAAGGTAAGTAAAAATTTATGACCATTGCACTGGAACTTCAACAGCTTAAAAAAACCTATCCAGGCGGCGTTCAGGCGCTTCGTGGAATAGATTTGCAGGTCGAAGCGGGTGATTTTTATGCGCTTCTCGGGCCGAACGGGGCCGGGAAATCGACCACTATCGGTATTATCAGCTCTCTGGTAAATAAAACCTCCGGGCGGGTCAGCGTATTTGGTTACGATCTCGAGAAGGATGTCGTGAACGCTAAACGTCAGTTGGGACTGGTGCCGCAGGAATTTAACTTCAACCCGTTTGAAACCGTGCAGCAAATTGTGGTGAATCAGGCAGGGTACTACGGTGTGGAGCGTAAAGAAGCGTATATCCGCAGCGAAAAGTATCTTAAACAGCTCGATCTATGGGGGAAACGCAACGAACGTGCTCGCATGTTATCGGGCGGGATGAAGCGCCGTTTAATGATTGCCCGTGCGTTAATGCATGAACCTAAACTACTGATTCTCGACGAGCCAACGGCAGGCGTGGATATCGAACTTCGCCGCTCAATGTGGGGCTTTTTGAAGGATTTAAACGACAAAGGCACCACCATCATTCTCACCACACACTACCTGGAAGAAGCAGAAATGCTGTGCCGCAATATCGGCATTATTCAGCACGGTGAGCTGGTAGAAAATACTTCGATGAAGGCGCTGCTGGCGAAGCTGAAATCAGAAACCTTTATTCTCGATCTCGCACCGAAAAGCCCGTTACCGAAGCTCGATGGCTATCAGTATCGACTGGTCGATACCGCGACGCTGGAAGTTGAAGTGCTGCGTGAGCAGGGGATCAACAGCGTATTTACGCAGTTAAGTGAGCAGGGCATTCAGGTATTAAGTATGCGTAACAAAGCTAACCGTCTGGAAGAGCTGTTTGTTTCACTGGTTAATGAAAAACAAGGAGATCGCGCATGATGCATCTTTACTGGGTGGCGCTAAAAAGCATCTGGGCGAAAGAGATCCATCGCTTTATGCGTATCTGGGTGCAGACGCTGGTGCCGCCAGTCATCACCATGACCCTTTACTTTATTATCTTCGGTAACCTGATTGGTTCGCGTATTGGCGATATGCATGGCTTCAGCTACATGCAGTTCATTGTACCGGGGCTGATCATGATGTCGGTAATCACCAACGCCTACGCTAACGTCGCGTCATCATTTTTTGGTGCCAAATTCCAGCGTAATATTGAAGAGCTGCTGGTAGCGCCGGTTCCGACTCACGTCATTATTGCCGGATATGTCGGCGGTGGCGTGGCGCGTGGTCTGTTTGTTGGCATTCTGGTGACGGCAATTTCACTGTTTTTTGTGCCGTTTCAGGTGCATTCGTGGGTATTTGTCGCTTTAACGCTGGTGCTCACGGCGGTGTTGTTCTCCCTTGCGGGTTTGCTGAACGGCGTGTTTGCCAAAACGTTCGATGACATCAGCCTGGTGCCAACCTTTGTGTTAACGCCACTTACGTATTTGGGCGGGGTCTTTTACTCACTGACTTTGTTGCCGCCGTTCTGGCAAGGGCTGTCGCATCTGAACCCAATCGTTTATATGATCAGTGGTTTCCGCTACGGCTTCCTCGGTATCAATGATGTTCCGCTGGTCACTACCTTCGGTGTACTGGTGGTCTTTATTGTGGCGTTTTATTTGATCTGTTGGTCGCTGATCCAACGTGGACGTGGTTTGCGTAGCTAAGGCTATTTCCTCTCTTCTGGATTTAGGGGAGAGGAGTTTTGACGGCTATCACCCTTTATCAACAATGGTCAGGGTAGACTGATTTTCGGCTAAGGAGGAAGGCGATGTTAGGTTGGGTAATTACCTGTCACGATGACCGGGCGCAAGAGATACTGGATGCGCTGGAGAAAAAACATGGGGCGCTTCTTCAGTGCCGGGCCGTGAATTTCTGGCGCGGATTAAGCTCTAATATGCTCAGCCGCATGATGTGCGATGCTCTGCATGAAGCGGACTCTGGTGAAGGTGTCATCTTCTTAACCGATATAGCCGGAGCGCCGCCGTACCGCGTGGCTTCGCTATTAAGCCATAAACATTCCCGCTGCGAAGTGATTTCTGGCGTCACGTTACCGTTAATTGAGCAGATGCTGGCCTACCGTGAAACGTTATCCAGCGCAGAGTTTCGCGAGCGTATTGTCGAACTGGGTGCGCCGGAGGTGAGTAGTCTTTGGCACCAGCAACAAAAAAATCCGCCTTTCGTCCTCAAACATAATTTGTATGAGTATTAACCCGCGATTCTGATGACGCTTTTGCTACAATAAAAGCGTTGTTTCACCCTCGGTTATTTTTTCATGTACAAACAAGCTGTTATTCTCCTGCTGATGCTGTTTACCGCAAGCGTCAGTGCCGCGTTACCTGCCCGTTATATGCAAACCATCGAAAATGCTGCGGTCTGGGCGCAAATTGGCGACAAGATGGTGACGGTGGGGAATATTCGGGCCGGACAAATCATTGCCGTGGAGCCCACTGCCGCAAGTTATTACGCATTTAATTTTGGCTTTGGTAAAGGGTTTATCGATAAAGGTCATCTCGAGCCGGTTCAGGGGCGACAAAAAGTTGAAGACGGTTTGGGTGACCTCAACAAGCCGCTGAGTAATCAGAACTTAGTTACCTGGAAAGATACGCCGGTCTATAACGCGCCGAGTGCGGGCAGTGCGCCGTTTGGGGTACTGGCGGACAATTTGCGCTACCCGATTTTGCATAAACTGAAAGACAGGTTAAATCAAACCTGGTATCAGATCCGTATTGGCGATCGACTGGCCTATATCAGCGCGCTGGATGCCCAACCCGATAATGGCCTGCCGGTGCTAACCTATCACCATATTCTGCGCGACGAAGAAAACACCCGTTTTCGCCATACTTCGACGACCACCTCGGTACGCGCTTTCAATAACCAGATGGCCTGGCTGCGCGACAGGGGATACACGACACTGAGCATGGTGCAGCTGGAAGGTTACGTGAAGAATAAGATCAATCTCCCTGCGCGAGCGGTGGTGATTACCTTTGATGATGGCCTCAAGTCGGTGAGCCGCTATGCGTATCCTGTGTTGAAACAATATGGCATGAAGGCGACGGCGTTTATTGTTACCTCGCGCATCAAACGTCACCCGCAGAAGTGGGACCCAAAATCGCTGCAATTTATGAGCGTTTCTGAGCTTAACGAAATTCGCGATGTTTTTGATTTCCAGTCACATACCCATTTTTTGCATCGGGTGGATGGTTATCGCCGACCCATATTACTGAGCCGTAGTGAGCATAATATTCTGTTTGATTTTTCACGTTCACGACGCGCTCTGGCGCAATTTAATCCGCATGTCTGGTATCTTTCGTATCCGTTTGGCGGATTTAATGACAAAGCCGTGAAGGCAGCAAAAGAAGCCGGATTTCACCTGGCGGTGACAACCATGAAAGGCAAAGTAAAACCGGGGGATAATCCGTTGTTACTAAAACGACTTTATATCTTAAGAACGGATTCGCTGGAGACGATGTCGCGGCTGGTGAGTAACCAGCCGCAGGGATAACAATCAGGCAACCTGTACCGGAATGGCTTTCGCGGTACGTTTCATTTCATTGTCGCCTTCAAAATAGGCGACGTTGGGTCGCCAGGTGCGAGCTTCTTCATCTGGCATAGTAACGAAGCTGGCGATGATGACAATATCGCCGACGCTGGCGCAGTGGGCCGCCGCACCGTTAACGGAAATAATTCTCGAACCGCGTTCTGCCGCGATGGCATAGGTGGAGAAACGCTTGCCGTTGGTCACATTCCAGATATCAATGGCTTCGTTTTCGAGAATACCAGCTGCGTCAAGAAAATCCTGGTCAATGGCGCAAGAACCTTCATAGTGCAGGTCCGCATGAGTCACTTTCACGCGGTGGAGTTTGCCCTGCAGCATCGTGCGAATCATAACTTCTACCTTTCTACCCTGTCGTTAACGAAGCAGGCGATGCCTGCTTTGAGGAAATTCTCACGCAGTATTGCCCGATTTTTGATGAGTGTCTACTCATCTGATGGCATTTGCATCAGCAGTTTGCGTACCACGCCGAAGCGTGCCATGTAACGCCTGTAACGAATTGATATTTCTCTGAACGCTGCTCGGTAAACACTAAAGAGGTGGCTGACGACGGCGCGCCTTGACTGGATACTGCCTTCACGCAAGACAACACGGAAGGCAGGGAAGATGGATGCACCGAGTACCACACCGCATGATGCGGTATTTAAACAATTTTTAATGCATGCGGAAACGGCTCGCGACTTTCTGGATATTCATTTGCCAGCGGAGCTACGCGAACTGTGTGACCTCGACACGCTGCATCTTGAGTCGGGGAGTTTTATTGAGGAAAGCCTGAAAGGACACAGCACGGACGTACTCTATTCCGTACAAATGCAGGGCAATCCCGGTTATTTGCATGTGGTGATTGAACATCAAAGCAAGCCGGATAAGAAAATGACCTTTCGCATGATGCGCTATGCCATTGCCGCCATGCACCGGCATCTGGAGGCGGATCACGATAAGCTGCCGCTGGTGGTGCCGATTCTGTTTTATCAGGGCGAGGCCACACCTTATCCGCTCTCAATGTGCTGGTTTGATATGTTTTACTCGCCGGAGCTGGCGCGACGCGTTTACAACAACCCTTTCCCGCTGGTGGATATCACCATCACACCGGATGACGAAATCATGCAACATCGGCGGATTGCGATTCTCGAACTACTGCAAAAACATATTCGCCAGCGCGACTTAATGTTATTGCTGGAGCAACTGGTCACGCTGATTGACGAAGGGTACACTAGCGGAAGTCAGTTAGTTGCCATGCAAAACTATATGCTGCAACGCGGTCATACTGAACAAGCGGATTTGTTTTATGGCGTGCTGAGAGACAGGGAAACGGGAGGGAAGTCTATGATGACGCTGGCGCAGTGGTTTGAAGAGAAAGGGATTGAGAAGGGGATTCAGCAGGGAAGACAGGAAGTAAGTCAGGAATTCGCCCTGCGTCTTCTAAGTAAAGGAATGCCTCGGGAAGACGTTGCAGAGATGGCAAATTTACCTCTTGCTGAGATTGATAAACTGATTAACTAAGTTATCTGCATTATCAGTTTTAGCCAGATAATTGTTATTGTTAACTGACCAGATAATTAAGGGAACATATGGAAATAAAGACACGGAGAGAAACCAGGCAGACGTTGGCGCAGTGGTTTGAAGAGAAGGGAAGGCAGGCGCTTAGACAGGAGGTAAGTCAGGAATTCGCCCAGCGTCTTCTGAGTAAAGGAATGTCTCGGGAAGACGTTGCAGAGATGGCAACTTTATCTCTTACAGAGGTTGATAAGCTAATTAACTCTAACTAAGTTGTCTGCGTTATGAATTATCGCTTACAGATAACGTGGCAATGAATAACTGGCGCCATCAGCCGTAGCGCCAGTTAAGTATTACACCAGCTCGACGATTTTGTTGTCGATCAGGCGGGCATCGCCAAGCCAGGCGGCTACCAGAATCACTGCACGTTTGCTGTTTTCAGAGACTTCCAGCAATGTGTCGGCATCACGAATCTGAATATCATCGGCGCGGAAGCCTTTTTCATTCAGTTCTTGCCCGGCAATAGTAATAATTTCATCGAGATCCCGTTCGCCAGCCTGCAATTTGTCGGCAATCGAACTTAAAACCTTGTACAGACCAGGCGCAATTTTGCGTTGTTCCGCCGTCAGATAACCGTTACGGGAACTCAGCGCCAGACCGTCTTTGGCGCGCATAATTGGCACACCGACAATCTCAATATCAAAGCCCATATCAGCAACCATTTTGCGGATCAGCGCCAGTTGCTGAAAATCTTTTTCACCGAAGCAGGCGATATCTGGCTGGACCAGGTTGAACAGCTTGCTGACAATAGTCGAAACGCCGCGAAAATGTCCCGGACGGCTGGCACCTTCCAGCATGGTCGAAAGGCCAGGAACATCAACATAGGTGTGGGTTTCTGTACCGTTCGGGTAGATCTCTTTTACCGAAGGGGCGAAAACTAAATCCACTTTACGTTTGTTTAGCTTCTCGCAGTCTTCCTGCAAGGTCCGTGGATAACGTACCAGGTCTTCCGGGCGGTCGAACTGCATCGGGTTAACGAAAATACTGACGACGACCACATCGGCGCGGGCTTTGGCTTCGTCAACCAGCTTCATATGGCCATCGTGCAGATTCCCCATGGTTGGCACCAGCGCCACGCGCTTACCTTCCATACGCAGGCGGCGAATTTGCTGACGCAGCAGCGGCAGGGTTTCGATAATTAACACAACGTGACTCCTTAATGGAAACTGTGTTCTTCGCCCGGATAAACGCCGGACTCCACTTCAGCCATATACTGCCGCACAGCCGCGCGGATGTCGCCCGTTTCGGCGAGGAAATTTTTGGCAAATTTAGGGATATGACCGCCAGTAATGCCGAACGCATCGTGCATCACGAGGATCTGTCCATCGGTAACGTTGCCTGCGCCAATACCGATAACCGGGATCGCCAGTGCTTCGGTAATGCGTTTTGCCAGTTCAACCGGCACGCACTCCAGTACCAGCAGTTGTGCCCCAGCAGCTTCTAAGGCTAATGCATCGCTGAGCAGTCGATCGGCCGCTTCATCGCCGCGCCCCTGGACTTTGTAGCCACCGAAAATATTCACTGACTGTGGGGTTAAACCTAAGTGACCACAAACAGGAACGGCACGTTCGGTCAGCATTTGTACGGTTTCTACCAGCCACTCACCGCCTTCAATTTTGACCATGTTGGCCCCAGCACGCATAACCGTTGCGGCGTTTTCAAAGGCTTGTTCTGGTGTGGCATACGCCATAAACGGCAGATCAGCCAGCAGCAGGCAGTTTGGCGCACCGCGACGTACAGCAGCAGTGTGGTAGGCGATATCGGCAACGGTAACTGGCAGAGTGGAGTCATGCCCCTGAACCGTCATGCCCAGTGAATCGCCAACCAGCATGACGTTAAGCCCTTCATCGGCAAACAGTTTTGCGAAGCTATAGTCGTAAGCGGTGATGGTCGCGAAACGTTTTTTTTCTTGTTTGCATTTTTGCAATGAAGCAATAGTGGTTGGTTTCATAACGTATCCTGATAAGTAATGTCGTGCTGTCTGGCATTTTATCAGTCACATTGGTGGGGGCAATGATTTATCAATTACCGCACCGCCAGATGATGGCGGTGCGGTTAAACCTGTTACTCGTAGGTGACCTGGAATGTACTGGTAGCCTTAAATCCGCCGGGTTTCACAGTTGCATTACCATCGCGTTTTAATGTTGCCTGAAATTTCAGGTCCTGGGTTGTAGTACGACCGTTGGCATTAGGATAATCTGGGTTATAAATTCCATTGTTTTCTCCAGGATCATCTTCAGCATCGTTATAGCTTGATGTCTCATCATTTGGCTTAAGCGTGAAATTTTGTGAATTTTTGCTGTTGGGTAACCCTTCAATAAGTACTCCGGCACCTTTTGCATCATCGGTTCCTGTCAAAGTATTACCAAGCAACAGAAGATTATTCACTCCTACTACATTAGATTTTAGTTTTGTTTTAATACTGCTTATACGAACACAATTTTGCAGCGAGATCTGAAAATTAACAGGTGTTGTAGAATCTGAGGTGATCTGTCCAACAGTATATTCCCCGAGATTTACGGTTGATCGCGTTACGCT
The DNA here is from genome assembly GCF_046486065.1 of Escherichia sp. WS547. NCBI lineage: Bacteria > Pseudomonadati > Pseudomonadota > Gammaproteobacteria > Enterobacterales > Enterobacteriaceae > Escherichia > Escherichia sp. WS547. Next base: position 133,790 of record NZ_JBJQMA010000005.1, read on the forward strand.
CTCACCCAAAAGGATAGACGTAAAGCATGTTGGCAGTTGGATATTGATGTCTGTTAAATTAAAATCAATTTTTAGCATCTTAGATGCACTTACATTTGGAACCCCTGGCCCTTCATTTGCGAATGAATACAAATAATCACCAGTATGTTTTAATTGCACGTTAGTATTTGGAGCAGGGTTAAAACTGCTGTCGGTATAGAATTCCACCGTGGCATCGTGCAAAAGACCTCCGACTGCTTGATACCTGGAAGTATTACATTGACCTCGTATATAATCACCCGTAATAGAAAATTGTACAGTGTGCCAGCCATCGTCTCCAACGTATATATCTGGAGAGCTTGAGCGAAGTTCATACGACCAGAATCTATTGAGCATTAACGTATAATATAGACCGGTTACATTAGTTTCATATAATCTGTGCCCATCTGCCATTTTTCCTGAGTCAACCATGTTATGCCGGACAGTAATTGGCATACCGCTGGAATTATTTTTTGAAGTACAATATACAAACCCACGGCTACTTGATGTGTCCAGTTCACTCCAATATAATTTTATTTTTGCATTGGTCGGTGTGGTGGATGTTGGATTATAAAATACAATATTGTTTACTCCACCAACCGGATAGGAAAATGATATTAGTTTATCGCCTGATGGGCCATTAAGGTTTCCTACGCCAGCATCGTCACCGACCATAAAAGTAAGATTTTCAGCATTTACATTATTAATGCTGGCTGTGATAATCCATAAAAAAAGAAAGTATTGGAACGCTGACTTCATCTTATCACTCCTTTGAAAAAATAATATTTGTAGATGCGTTATGTCTGGCATTTATTGATAATAAATATCAACTAATACATTGCTGGTGACAAATCCTGCACCAACGGGAAGTAACGGATCAATTTTTTGCATTCGTGTATAAAATTGCCACGATGAATTATTCATGTTTGCAGAGGCAACTGGCCAGACTGTGCGAAACTGCCCTGTTGGTGACAGCACATTCACTGTGTCCGATGACTGATTATTTTGGCTAAAAATCACGATTCCTACATTTTGTGCACCGCCGACATGATTATTGGCGAATATCTGTTGGCTACCAGTGGCCATTACACCACTGACAGGTTTAAATTCTATATGCAACTGGCTTGATGTTGTGCCAGCGGAGGGGCAATCTTTTACTGTCACAGTAAAGGTCTTTCCGCCTGGATAATTATCTTCCGCACTAACATTACTGGCAAAATATCCCACTCCAACAGTGCCAAGGTTAACCAACCCCTGGTTGCTGATTTCGCTTTGACAAGTTCTGTTTTCAACAGTGGTCATAACGTTTAGGCCAATGTTATCCGTGATGGCTATAGAAAACGTGCTGAATAATAATAAGCTCAGAGTAATGCTTGCAAATATCCCATAATGTAATGATTTCATCTGCATTATTATTATCCTTTTATTCGTAGGTGAAATTGAATGTCGCAAGTGCTTTAAAATTACCTGCTCTTCCTGAACCTGGTCGGGTTTCGCGAAGTGCTACCGTCATCTCAAGTTCCGGTTTTGTTAATCCCTCTCCCCAGGAAATCTTTTTAGAACCATCTGGGGGAATAAATTCAGTGTCAGAGGCATTTCGAAGTTTAATCCCCATAGCAATATATTCTGTGGTGGATGAATTATCTGAAGTTAATGGAGAAATTAAATAGGGTAACTCTACTGAAGGATTCCCTGCCAGCGATGTCGTAATCTTGCCTATGTTACCATCACAATTAGCGACCAGTTTAAAGTCGGCTTGTGCTTCTGGCATCTTGTTTATGATTTTATCCAGAGCAACATTTAATATCCGTAGCGTGTACTGATTATTGCCATCAGCGGTGACGCGTGTCCCTTCCAGAGTGATATTACATGTCGTGCCTTTGATTGTGGCAACAAAATCAACATTAATATCTTGTGCCAGTGCGCCGGGCAGTAAAAAAATGCCTGCCAGGAGTACTATTTTATACCGTGTGTTTTTTATCATTGTCATCTCTCTTTCGTATTATTGGAGCTGGCAAAGAATATTATTGAGAATAATCGTTTGCTGGATTTTCTCCGATGTCACATTGGGTTGCTGGTACTGCGCAATACAGGTTTTGGGCATGCTGGCTTCCAGCCAGGTGATTTTTATCGTGCCCTGCTGCTGAATACCGCGAACAAATGCCTGCCCGCCCTGCCCAACGTTGCCAATGATTGCATTTGTTTCATCATGAATATCGGCGGCGAAGGGGATACCTTTTCCGTCACTGCGTTTGATATTCATAATCGCAGATTGTCCCTGATTGGTTTCAAAACCAGCAAAGATAACCGAGCCCTGGCGTGGTACGGCAACCGTACTGGTGCTCTTCATTTCGATGTCGTTTTCCAGGTTTTCAGTGTCCAGAGCAATTTTGTTTTCCTGGTATGGTGAAAGAGCACTGGTTACGCCATATCCCCAACGGTCAACGGTATTGTTGCCGTAGTTAATACGCGCCCCTTTTGCACCCGGTGCTTTAACCAGAGCAATGGTGTCATTATCACTGAAACTGTCGTTGCTGAACGTCAGTCCTCCGCTGTGCAACACAAATCCACCATCTGTATTAACGGAGTACTGGCGGTTATTATCGCTGGTAGTAGAGACTGACCCAGCTAGCGTTCCCCATGGCGATTCATAGCTGGCATAACCCCCAATGTTGCTGAGATCTTTGCCGGTTTTATTCATCCCATAACCCGCGTTCACGCTATAGCTCACGCGGTTATCGTTGCTATAACCGCTACTGCTCATATTGAACTGATTATTACCATCCATATTGGTACTAAGTTGTGTATCAATACTTTGGAAACCGGAATCACGGTGCTCCGTACCCATCAGCTTTTCGATAGGTATCGAAAAGCTGAGGTAAATACTGTTTTCTGTTTGGCTGTACTCATCCCAGGATCGTTGAGCGCTGATACTGTAGCTTCCCCATGAAGCGCTGTTACTGTAGCCGACCGAATAGTTGCTACGGCTCTTACTGCCCCCCCAGTAATCAGACCAGCTTCCAGATGTATAGAACGAGCCATAATCATCCTTCCCAAAGCGTAGCGGTTGGTTAATGCTTACGGTGAACTGGTTTTTCATGCGCCCGTAGTTGCGCATAGTTTTGGGATCAAGATCCTGAGTGGGATGTTCAACTTCATCAATAAGTGTTAATGCATCATTCAGGCCCAGATAGTCCTGCGTGGAGTAGCGGTAAGCCGCGATGTTTAATGATGTATCTGTCAGGTCAAAAAATTTGTTCCAGGAGATGCGATAGCTTTGCCCCTGGTACCTTTTATCATCCGGTATATCGACACTGGAGTGGGTGACATCGAAGGAAATTGCGCCGACAGAAGTATTCATCCCAATGCCAAGTAAGCCTGCAGCATAATGATTATCTGTGACCTGAAAACCAGTATAGCCAGTGAAAAGGTTACTTAAACCACGGTAATAGGTCGCTTGTAGTAAGTTTGGTTCATGATGCAAGTCGTCTTTATTAATTTGCCCGCCGCTGATATCCCAGCGAGAAACACCCGGGCGCAGCATTTGAATTACTGAAGAAAATGGCTGAGAAAATGTACGCTTGCTGCCATCAGCTTCTTCAATGGTTACGATAAGATCGCTGCCATACCCTGACGGGCTGAGATCATCAATGACAAAAGGTCCCGGTGGAACAGTGGTTTCATAAATTTTGTATCCACTCTGGGTGATGCTGACTTTGGCGTTAGTATTTGCTACACCACGAATTGTCGGGGCGAAGTTTGCCAATACAGGCGGCAGCATTCGGCTGTCGCTGTATAAGCGAATGCCGCGGATACTAACGGAGTCGAACGTTTCACCTGTGGTGTAGGATTCCCCCATAATGAGCTGCGAGCGAATAGCGGTAATGTCGCGCTGGACGTAGCGATTCATAAACTCAACATTGCTTCCCGCGTCGTTTCTCCAGCTATAGTTACCGCTGCTACGCAGACGCCAGGCCCCTAAATTGACGCCACCATTGAACGATGTATAAACGCTATCATTTGTATAATTTGAATTTTCACTGCGATAAGCGTTGATGTTATAAGACAGCGTAGCCGCGTTAATGCCATTTTCCCAAAGTGATGGGTCCACATAGTTTTGATAATTCTTCATCACCCATGCCTGGGGAACATTGATATCCAGACGTTGTTCAGAGGGGTCATAGTTCACTGAGGATTTAGGTATGGCTAACGACAGGTCAAGACAGTTGCCAAGCGTTTCATCCCGTGGAAGAAGGATAGTATTTTCCTCGTCTGCCGGGGGTGTCTTGATATGCAGTTGTAGTAGATTTTTCAGGGTAATACAGGCTTGAGCATTCTTTTTATCGGGGATCGCGATAAAGGGGATCTCCAGGTTAGCAACAGGTTGCTCGTTAACATAGATGCTAACATCGTAAACACCAGGCAAAGTCGGGTTGCCATCGCTATAGCGGCTAACATCAATACTGGAAGCGTTGCCACCCATTAAAAAGGTAGGGTCATACTCAACACTTTCGGCTCCGATGGTAGCGCCGCTATACATGATTGAGCAATACATTGCGATACGCGTAAGATTATGGCGTTTAGTCGATGTCGTTGTTTTCATTACATTGGCTTCCTGCTGCATAAGGTCCCTAGTCTTACAAATTGACATCGCCTTCAATTGCGCCGCCAAAATCATTAATCGTGGAGAAATGTACCTTTCCTGACGTTGCTTTCCCGCCTGAACCGCTTATGGTGAAAATCTCTTCGCTTTTCGGTGCAACCATTTTTACATTGAGCGGGTTCGACTTACCGCCAGCGATTAACTCTGCGTTATTGAAAGAGACGTAATAAGGCGTTGGGTTATATACACTCAGGCCAGACTTCCCTTCAGCCCATTTCCATTTCAGGGCTAATGGTGCTTCAGACGGGTTACCGTTTAATCCTGCCGGACGATAGAACAGCTTGATACGGGTACGGAAAGCCAGTTGTAACAGGCTCTGATTCTCTACTTTTGAAGCATCTGGTTTTGGGGGCACTTCCAGCACGTTAAACCAGAATACGCTTTCTTTGTCGCTGGGGAGTACGGTGCTGCCGGTATACATCAATTTGATGGTTTGACCGCGTTTAGCATCAATACGTGAAACGGGAGGTGTTGCCGTAAATGGTACATTAATGCTTCCTGGCTCAGCGTTATCGTCACCGGTATCCAGCCAGCTTTGTACTAACAGGTGGCTATTGCCTTTATTCTCCAGGCGTACGCTAACGCTTTTTTGATCACTTTTATAAATGACGCGTGTACCGGAAATAACAATATCAGCCATAACAGGCATACTAAATGCCATACTACTGGCAACACATAATGCGACAATATTCTTTTTATTTAACAAAATATACCATCCATGACATGAATTGTTTTCAAGACAAGGGGGCGACAATAGGTGTCGCACCCTTGTAGTAATTTAAATCACCAACGAATAACTTAATTGTAGGTGATGGTGTAAGCTGTGTTGGTTCTTACATAACCAGCCGTTGCTGGTGTTGAGTCGTCTTCACGAACATAGGAGGCTTTGAAGTCAAAGACTGCAACATTATTGGTTAATGCTTTAGTGTAAGCATCAGATGCGTTATTAATTTTGACTTGTTTAACAGTGGTGCCGTCAATGTTGTGCAGGGCGATATTCACACCAGATGACGGGGTGGTGATGGACATATCGTTATTCAAAGTGCCACGACTGTTACCAAAGAAAACTGAACCGAATGTCAGAGTCGGTTGGCCTCCCGGAGTCGCTTTGCTGCAGTCTACAGTAATGCTAAACGGTTTCGCTTTGGCACCGACAGCAGTTTCAGATACACCAGCGGTAATTTCAGCAACCGTTGCAGTTTGCAGAAGAACCAGGCCATCTTGCTTGCCGCCATCAACTTTTGTTTCACAGGTGTTATCGCTAACCAAGCCACTGATGTTAATCTGACCACCGTCCATATCAGCAGAAGCAGTACCTGCAACCATTGCCAGCATAAGACCAGACAGGGCAAAACCTAATTTTTTAGACATAATAATCCTTGAATTATATTCCATGAGTTTAACTACAATCGGGTGCTTTCAGACAAAGAATCCCGATAGAGAAAAATAGATTGTTTTGTTAATGATGAATGTGAAGATTTACTGAATGTAACATCTGTTCATCACCAAGTGGGATATTGTGCATATTTAAATTTATATATCCACTTAATTCATCTTTAAGTAAAACTTAATGTACAAAGCAGGAAAAATATTGTATGTGAGGCGGAAGGTGTTAACGGGGTATATAATATTAATTATGGTTGTAGCTTAGGGAATATATTAATTGCAATGGGGTAAGGCTATTTTTCGGAATTTATTTATATTCATGAAATCATTAAATCACCATTTGTTTAATTCATGAAATTTATTTATTTTTAATAAATTTCCTAATGCTGTTCCATCAGGAAACACCAGCTCCGGCGCAATTTCAAACAGCGGCCACAGCATAAATCCACGATTCTTCATATCGTAGTGCGGAACGGTCAGGCGTTCGGTATTTATTACTTCATTACCAAATAGCATGATGTCGAGATCCAGTGTGCGCGGCCCCCAGCGTTCCGCTTTACGGACGCGACCTTGTTGTAACTCAATACGTTGTGTGTGGTTGAGTAACTCTTCAGGTGCAAGAGAGGTTTCCAGCGCCACGGCTGCGTTTAAGTAATCGGGTTGATCTTGCGGCCCCAGCGGTGGGGTGCGGTAAAACGAAGAAACGGCAAGAATGTGGCTTTCAGGGATATCGCCTAATGCTTTCAGGGCAGCATTGACCTGCTCCAGCGGAGAGGCCAGATTGCTGCCTATGGCAATATACGCCACTGTCATGCGGTACCCTCACGACGCGGTGCGCGTTTGCGTGGACGACGAGAACGGCGACGCGGTGACGGCTCTTCATCCAGCTCGTTGAGCATCCCTTTTTGATCTGGTGGCGCGGAAACCTGGAACTCCCCCCACCATTTCACAAGACGCTGCAGTTCAGCGTTACGTTCAACTTCAGCTCGCAAGGCCAACAGGTCATAAGCCGCACGGAACTTAGGATGCTCCAGCAGTTTCCAGGCGCGTTTACCCTGACGTCGGGACATACGCAACTGCAACTGCCAGATATCGCGGGTTAACGTCGTCAGACGTTTCGGGATCGCCAGTGAACGGCAGGCTTCGTCCAGCACGTCGTTCATCGCCAGCGCGAAAGCGTCGTGATAGGTCAGGCCGCTTTCCTGGGCGATCTTCTGTGCCGTCTCCAGCAGTGGGTACCAGAACATGGCGGCAAACAGGAACGCCGGGTTCACGCGCATATCGTTATGGATACGCGTATCGGTATTCTTCAGCACCTGTTCAATGATCCGCTCCATCGGGCTGTCGCCATTTTCCGTGAAGTAGCGGGTAATGGTCGGGAACAGCGGCTGGAACAGATGATATTCACACAGCAGCTTATAGGTTTCGTAACCGTAGCCCGCTTGTAGCAGTTTAAGCGATTCTTCAAACAGGCGTGCCGGTGGGATATCGTTCAGCAGGGTAGCGAGGCGAGGGATCGGTTCTGCGGTTTCCGGGCTGATGCGCATACCCAATTTGGCGGCAAAACGTACCGCACGCAGCATCCGTACCGGATCTTCACGGTAGCGCGTTTCCGGGTTACCAATCAGACGGATAACGCCGTCTTTCAGATCCTTCATGCCGCCAACGTAATCACGGACGGTAAAATCTGCCACGCTGTAATACAGGCTGTTGATAGTGAAATCGCGGCGCTGGGCGTCTTCTTCGATGGAGCCGAAAATGTTGTCGCGCAGCAACATGCCGTTTTGCCCGCGTTGGGAGGTCGTGCGGTCGCTGATGTTACCTTCGTGGTGTCCACGGAAGGTCGCAACTTCGATAATCTCCGGGCCAAACATCACATGAGCCAGACGGAAACGGCGACCCACCAGGCGGCAGTTACGGAACAGTTTGCGCACCTGCTCAGGCGTGGCGTTAGTGGTTACGTCAAAATCTTTCGGCTTTTTGCCAAGTAACAGGTCGCGCACGCCGCCGCCAACCAGCCAGGCTTCGTATCCCGCTTTATTGAGCCTGTACATTACCTTCAGGGCATTTTCACTGATATCTTTGCGGGAAATAGCATGCTGCTCACGCGGGATCACCGTCACCTGTGGACGGGCGACTGCCTGTTCAGCCTCGCTTTCCTCGCGGCTTAGCACCTTGCGGCAAAAATTAGCGACTCGGGTAAAAATAGTACACCTCGGTAGTGTCAAACATCATTCAGGACAAAAAAATAGCGGCTAATCATAGCTCAGCATGACGCATTTGAGAATGTTGAATTTACAATTGCCGACTCAGGCACGGCGGTGAGCCGCCAGTTTTTGACGGCTGACTGAAGGATTTGCTCGACGCTGAAATCCTGCCAGTGTGTTTCTACCTGCTGACCCAGAAAATGAAGTGCCGCGATTAACACCGGGCGTGGATCGCCTTTCGGCAACGCAGGCGCATGATTCTGCTTGGAAAGTTTAGCGCCTTGTGGATTAAGCGCCAGCGGTAAATGGATGTAATCTGGCACTTTCCAGCCAAAAAGCTGGTACAGCGAGATTTGCCGCACTGTCGGTTCGATCAAATCTGCCCCGCGGACAATTTCGCTCACGCCCTGGAAGTGATCATCCACCACCACCGCCAGGTTATAGGCAAACAAACCATCACGGCGATGAATAATAAAATCTTCCCGTGCCAGTTTTTCGTCGGCGTGAATAATGCCGCGCAGCAGGTCAGTAAACTGGGTGACCGGATGCTGCTGGCGGATACGTACTGCGGCGTTGTCTGGTCCATGATGTAATTCCCGGCAATGACCGTCGTAAATACCGCCAATGCTTTGAATACGCGCACGCGTGCAGGTGCAGTAATAACTTAATCCTTGCTCATGTAACCAGGCGAGTGCTTCGCGATAGGCGTGGTGACGTTGCGATTGCCAGAGAACGTCGCCGTCCCAGTGCAGACCGTAATGTTCCAGCTGGCGCAGGATAGTCTCTGCGGCACCGGGAACTTCACGAGGCGGGTCGATATCTTCAATGCGTACCAGCCAGCGACCTTGCCTAGCGCGAGCCTGTAAATAGCTGCCAAGCGCGGCAATCAGAGAGCCAAAATGAAGCTCGCCGGAAGGAGAGGGGGCAAAGCGGCCAATATAGTGTGTGTCTGTCATCTCTTTGAACAAAAAATAAGGCGGGAGCATTTCCCGCCTGTGGTAAACGTGATGGAACGGCTGTAATTAGCCAGCCATCTGTTTTTCGCGAATTTCAGCCAGCGTTTTGCAGTCGATGCACAGATCGGCTGTCGGGCGCGCTTCCAGACGGCGAATACCAATTTCAACACCGCAGGATTCGCAGTAGCCGAAATCTTCGTCTTCCACTTTTTTCAGCGTTTTCTCGATCTTTTTGATCAGCTTACGCTCGCGATCGCGGTTACGCAGTTCGAGGCTGAACTCTTCTTCCTGGGCTGCACGGTCTACCGGGTCCGGGAAGTTGGCTGCTTCATCCTGCATATGTGTAACGGTGCGATCGACTTCATCCCTGAGTTGATTACGCCATGCTTCCAGAATACGACGGAAGTGCGCCAGCTGGGCTTCATTCATATACTCTTCGCCCGGCTTCTCCTGATATGGTTCCACCCCAGCGATGGCGAGAATACTCAGGGACGATGTTTTACGGTTTTGCCCTTCTTGCATGTTGCTTCTCCTTAACACGCACTATCGATCCCCATGTTCGGGGGAAAAATGAGGCCGCTATAAATAGCAGATGCTTTTCCGGATAGCAATTATCTAAACGTAACACTTGACAACTGTGTGAGGAAAAGCGTATTTGCGCACGCGACCAGAATGTAAATTAACCAGTTACTTACTCTACTACAATGTAACCGGTAGTGATTTTTTAAGAGCCATGCCTTCGGCAGAAAGTTCCGCTTTGTAAGCCAGAATTTCTACCCCCCTCTGTTGAGCTTCTGACAATAGTTGCGCGTATTTCTCATCGATGTGGCGCGCGGGTGAAAACCGTGTAATGGCTGAATGCAGCACGGCAAAAAAGATAACCGCACGCTGGCCTTCAGCCGCTACGCTCATCAACTCCCGAAGGTGTTTCTGACCTCGTTCAGTGACCGCATCGGGAAAATATCCCTGTTCGTTTTCCGCTAACGTAACCGATTTCACTTCAATATAGCAGTCTGGACGCGAATCCGCCTGCAACATAAAGTCAATACGGCTGCGTTCTGCGCCGTATTTAACTTCGCTTTTCAGCGAGCTATAGCCTGACAGTTCTGAAATTGATTCATTAAGGATAGCCTCTTTCGTCAACCTGTTAGCCCAAAGCGTATTGACGCAAATAATTGCGCCGCTCTGGCTTTGAGTCAATTCCCAGGTGTGTGGGTATTTCCGTTTGGTGTTGTCTGAAGTCGAATACCAGACGGTATCGCCAGGCGTTGCACAACCGGTCATCGCACCCGTATTCGGGCAGTGTAGCGTTAATTCGCGACCATCGGGTGTGATCACATCGGCTAAAAAACGTTTGTAACGCTGAATTAGCGTCGCGCGCTGTAGAGGGGGAGAAAATTCCATTACGACAATCCTTGTTATTGCGTTAGCGCCCAGCGTTTTAGCGGCGTGTAGCGTGTGCGTCCACGGGCAAACGAGGAGGCGTAAAGGGTGAACTCCGTCACCGTATACGACCAGTTAAAACCTGGCGGCGGGATTGTCACCGCCTCGCTGGCGTCGCGCAATAAGGTAATATGTGGATGAAACGGACGATTGCTTTGAAAACAACCGCTGCGGGCAGCCTGTGAACGGAGCATATTCGCCAGCTGGATTAAGCCGCGTGGTGGTTGACGCATCCCTAACCACACCACACGCGAACGCAGCCATTGACCGGCGTCATCAAGCGTGAGTGTGAAACCCGGTTGACGAATCCGCCCGGCTAAAAGAGAAAGCGCCTTCTCTTTCTCGGCGCTCACTTCGCCTAAAAATGCCAGAGTCAGATGCAAATTATCGGCGGCGACCGGACGTCCCGCGTCAGGTGGGAAGTGTGTGGCGCGCCAGTGGATAATCTGTTCGCGGATTTCTGCAGGTAAGTCGATAGCAAAGAACAGCCGTTGCGGTTCAGACATGTGAGGCACTCGGTTATGAACTACCGCGATGCTACAATGTGGCTCGAAGAATGTTAACCCTCTGGAGCGTTTTGTGTCGTCGTTGCCCGTTGCTGCCGTCTTACCTGAATTACTTACCGCTCTCGATTGTGCGCCGCAGGTATTATTAAGTGCGCCGACTGGGGCCGGGAAATCAACCTGGCTGCCGCTGCAACTGCTGGCGCATCCCGGCATTAACGGGAAAATTATCCTTCTGGAGCCGCGTCGTCTGGCGGCGCGTAACGTTGCGCAACGACTGGCGGAGCTGCTTAACGAAAAGCCAGGCGATACCGTTGGCTACCGGATGCGTGCGCAAAACTGCGTCGGGCCGAATACCCGCCTGGAAGTGGTTACCGAAGGCGTGCTGACGCGCATGATCCAACGTGACCCGGAACTGAGCGGTGTTGGATTGGTGATCCTCGATGAGTTTCATGAGCGCAGCTTGCAGGCGGATTTGGCGTTGGCGCTGTTACTCGATGTGCAACAAGGTCTGCGTGATGACCTTAAACTGCTGATTATGTCGGCTACGCTGGACAACGACCGCTTGCAGCAAATGCTGCCAGAAGCGCCCGTCATCATCTCAGAAGGGCGCTCGTTTCCGGTTGAACGCCGTTATTTACCACTGCCCACGCATCAGCGTTTTGACGAAGCCGTTGCGGTAGCCACCGCCGAAATACTGCGTCAGGAAAGTGGATCATTACTGTTATTTTTACCTGGCGTCGGAGAAATTCAGCGCGTGCAGGAACAACTGGTTTCGCGCATCGGCAGTGATGTGTTGCTCTGCCCGCTGTATGGCGCGTTGTCGCTGAACGATCAGCGAAAAGCGATCCTTCCGGCACCGCAAGGGATGCGCAAAGTGGTGCTGGCGACCAATATTGCTGAAACAAGTTTAACCATCGAAGGTATTCGTCTGGTGGTGGATTGTGCCCAGGAGCGTGTGGCGCGTTTTGATCCGCGCACGGGGCTTACGCGGTTGATTACTCAACGCGTTAGTCAGGCATCCATGACGCAGCGTGCCGGGCGCGCCGGGCGTCTGGAGCCGGGTATCTGCCTGCATTTAATCGCCAAAGAACAAGCAGAACGCGCTGCCGCGCAAAGTGAACCGGAGATCTTACAAAGCGATCTTTCCGGTTTGCTGATGGAATTACTGCAATGGGGATGCAGCGATCCGGCGCAGATGAGCTGGCTGGATCAACCGCCAGCAGTGAATTTACTGGCCGCGAAACGCCTGTTACGGATGCTGGGGGCGCTGGACGGTGAACGGCTTAGTGCGCAGGGGCAAAAAATGGCGGCGCTGGGTAACGATCCGCGTTTAGCAGCAATGGTGGTGAGAGCGAAGAGCGACGACGAAGCTGCTACCGCTGCAAAAATTGCCGCTATTCTCGAAGAGCCGCCACGGGTGGGCAATTGTGACCTGGGCGTGGCGTTTTCGCGCAATCAACCCGCCTGGCAGCAACGTAGTCAGCAACTGTTAAAACGTTTAAACGTACGCGGCGGTGAGGCAGACAGTTCTCTTATCGCGCCGCTACTTGCCGGGGCGTATGCCGATCGCATTGCTCGTCGCCGTGGGCAAGATGGACGCTATCAACTGGCAAACGGCATGGGGGCGATGCTCGATGCCGACGATGCGCTAAGCCGCCACGAATGGTTGATCGCACCGTTATTATTGCAGGGCAGCGCCTCGCCGGATGCGCGGATTTTACTGGCGCTGCCGGTCGATATTGATGAGTTAGTACAACGCTGCCCGCAGCTGGTACAGCAGTCTGACACTGTGGAGTGGGATGACGCGCAAGGTACGCTGAAAGCCTGGCGTCGGCTGCAAATCGGTCAGTTGACGGTGAAAGTGCAGCCACTGGCGAAACCCTCGGAAGACGAGTTGCATCAGGCGATGCTTAACGGCATTCGTGATAAAGGTTTAAGCGTGCTCAACTGGACGGCGGAAGCGGAACAGCTACGCTTGCGTTTGTTATGCGCCGCAAAGTGGTTGCCGGAATATGACTGGCCAGCGGTTGATGATGAAAGTTTATTGGCGGCGCTGGAAACGTGGCTGCTGCCACATATGACTGGCGTACATTCACTACGCGGCCTGAAATCACTCGACATTTATCAGGCACTACGCGGATTACTTGATTGGGGAATGCAGCAACGTCTGGATAGTGAATTGCCTGCGCATTACACTGTGCCGACGGGAAGCCGGATCGCCATTCGTTATCATGAAGATAATCCGCCCGCGCTGGCGGTGAGAATGCAGGAGATGTTTGGTGAGGCCACCAATCCGACGATCGCTCAGGGGCGCGTGCCGCTGGTGCTGGAGTTGCTTTCACCCGCCCAAAGGCCGCTGCAAATCACGCGTGATTTGGGGGCCTTCTGGAAAGGGGCGTATCGTGAGGTGCAAAAGGAGATGAAAGGGCGTTATCCCAAACATGTCTGGCCGGACGACCCGGCAAATACTGCACCGACGCGACGGACGAAAAAGTATTCGTGAAGACCAAAGCAAATTTGAGAGATATCTTCTTCTGTCTTGCAACAGAAGAACAGAAAATCGGGCTTTTGCGCCTGAATATTGCGGAGAAAAAGCATGGCCGGGAATGACCGCGAGCCAATTGGACGCAAAGGGAAACCGACGCGTCCGGTCAAACAAAAGGTAAGCCGTCGTCGTTACGAAGATGACGATTACGACGATTATGATGACTATGAGGATGAAGAACCGATGCCGCGCAAAGGTAAGGGCAAAGGCAAAGGGCGTAAGCCTCGTGGCAAACGCGGCTGGCTATGGCTGCTGCTAAAACTGGCTATCGTTTTTGCCGTGCTGATCGCCATTTACGGCGTTTATCTCGATCAAAAAATTCGCAGCCGTATTGATGGCAAGGTCTGGCAATTGCCCGCGGCAGTTTATGGCCGAATGGTCAACCTTGAGCCAGACATGACCATCAGCAAGAACGAGATGGTGAAGCTGCTGGAGGCAACACAGTATCGTCAGGTGTCGAAAATGACCCGTCCCGGCGAATTTACCGTGCAGGCCAACAGCATTGAGATGATTCGCCGTCCGTTTGATTTCCCGGACAGTAAAGAAGGGCAGGTGCGTGCGCGTCTGACCTTTGATGGCGATCATCTGGCGACGATCGTCAATATGGAGAACAACCGTCAGTTCGGTTTCTTCCGTCTTGATCCGCGTCTGATCACCATGATCTCCTCGCCAAACGGTGAGCAGCGTTTGTTTGTGCCGCGCAGTGGTTTCCCTGATTTGCTGGTGGATACTTTGCTGGCGACAGAAGACCGCCATTTCTACGAGCATGATGGGATCAGTCTCTACTCCATCGGACGTGCGGTGCTGGCAAACCTGACCGCCGGACGCACGGTGCAGGGTGCGAGTACGCTGACGCAACAGCTGGTGAAAAACCTGTTCCTCTCCAGCGAGCGCTCTTACTGGCGTAAAGCGAACGAAGCTTACATGGCGCTGATCATGGACGCGCGTTACAGCAAAGACCGTATTCTTGAGCTGTATATGAACGAGGTGTATCTCGGTCAGAGCGGCGACAACGAAATCCGCGGCTTCCCGCTGGCGAGCTTGTATTACTTTGGTCGTCCGGTAGAAGAATTGAGCCTCGATCAGCAGGCGCTGTTGGTGGGTATGGTGAAAGGGGCGTCCATCTACAACCCGTGGCGTAACCCGAAACTGGCGCTGGAGCGACGTAACCTGGTGCTACGTTTGCTGCAACAGCAACAGATTATTGATCAAGAACTCTATGACATGTTGAGTGCACGTCCGCTGGGTGTTCAGCCGCGCGGTGGGGTGATCTCTCCTCAGCCAGCCTTTATGCAACTGGTGCGTCAGGAGCTGCAGGCAAAACTGGGCGATAAGGTAAAAGATCTCTCCGGCGTGAAGATCTTCACTACCTTTGACTCGGTGGCCCAGGACGCGGCAGAAAAAGCCGCCGTGGAAGGCATTCCGGCACTGAAGAAACAGCGTAAGTTGAGCGATCTTGAAACTGCGATTGTGGTCGTCGACCGCTTTAGTGGTGAAGTTCGTGCGATGGTCGGTGGTTCTGAGCCGCAGTTTGCGGGCTACAACCGTGCGATGCAGGCGCGTCGTTCGATTGGTTCTCTTGCAAAACCAGCGACTTATCTGACGGCCTTAAGCCAGCCGAAAATCTATCGCCTGAACACGTGGATTGCGGATGCGCCAATCGCGCTACGTCAGCCGAATGGCCAGGTCTGGTCACCGCAGAACGATGACCGTCGTTATAGCGAAAGCGGCAGAGTGATGCTGGTGGATGCGTTGACCCGTTCGATGAACGTGCCGACGGTGAATCTGGGGATGGCGCTGGGGCTGCCTGCGGTTACGGAGACCTGGATTAAACTGGGCGTACCGAAAGATCAGCTGCATCCGGTTCCGGCAATGCTGCTGGGGGCGTTGAACTTAACGCCAATCGAAGTGGCGCAGGCATTCCAGACCATCGCCAGCGGTGGTAACCGTGCACCGCTTTCTGCGCTGCGTTCAGTCATCGCAGAAGATGGCAAGGTGCTGTATCAGAGCTTCCCGCAGGCAGAACGCGCGGTTCCGGCGCAGGCGGCATATCTGACACTATGGACCATGCAGCAGGTGGTACAACGTGGTACGGGGCGTCAGCTTGGGGCGAAATACCCGAACCTGCATCTGGCAGGGAAAACAGGGACTACCAACAATAACGTAGATACCTGGTTTGCGGGCATTGACGGCAGCACGGTGACCATCACCTGGGTCGGCCGTGATAACAACCAGCCGACCAAACTGTATGGAGCCAGCGGGGCAATGTCGATTTATCAGCGTTATCTGGCTAACCAGACGCCAACGCCGCTAAATCTTGTTCCGCCAGAAGATATTGCAGATATGGGCGTGGACTACGACGGCAACTTTGTTTGCAGCGGTGGTATGCGTGTCTTGCCGGTCTGG
Organism: Escherichia sp. WS547; assembly: GCF_046486065.1. Taxonomy (NCBI): domain Bacteria; kingdom Pseudomonadati; phylum Pseudomonadota; class Gammaproteobacteria; order Enterobacterales; family Enterobacteriaceae; genus Escherichia; species Escherichia sp. WS547. Next base: position 149,920 of record NZ_JBJQMA010000005.1, read on the forward strand.
ACCAGCGATCCGCAATCGCTGTGCCAGCAGAGTGAGATGCAGCAGCAGCCGTCAGGCAATCCGTTTGATCAGTCTTCTCAGCCGCAGCAACAGCCGCAACAGCAACCTGCTCAGCAAGAGCAGAAAGACAGCGACGGTGTAGCCGGTTGGATCAAGGATATGTTTGGTAGTAATTAACGTCTAAGCGTGACATACCGGATGGCGAGCAGCCATCCGGTAAAATAACATCCCACCCAAAGTATTAACCCTTTCTTTTCATCTGGTTGTTTATTAACCCTTCAGGAACGCTCAGATTGCGTACCGCTTGCGAACCCGCCAGCGTTTCGAATATTATCTTATCTTTATAATAATCATTCTCGTTTACGTTATCATTCACTTTACATCAGAGATATACCAATGGCGCGTTCCAAAACTGCTCAGCCAAAACACTCACTGCGTAAAATCGCAGTTGTAGTAGCCACAGCGGTTAGCGGCATGTCTGTTTATGCACAGGCAGCGGTTGAACCGAAAGAAGACACTATCACCGTTACCGCTGCACCTGCGCCGCAAGAAAGCGCATGGGGGCCGGCTGCAACTATTGCGGCGCGACAGTCAGCTACCGGCACTAAAACCGATACGCCGATTCAAAAAGTGCCACAGTCTATTTCTGTTGTGACCGCCGAAGAGATGGCGCTGCATCAGCCGAAGTCGGTAAAAGAAGCGCTTAGCTACACGCCGGGTGTCTCTGTTGGTACGCGTGGCGCATCCAACACCTATGACCACCTGATCATTCGCGGCTTTGCGGCAGAAGGCCAAAGCCAGAATAACTATCTGAATGGCCTGAAGTTGCAGGGCAACTTCTATAACGATGCGGTCATTGACCCGTATATGCTGGAACGCGCTGAAATTATGCGTGGCCCGGTTTCCGTGCTTTACGGTAAAAGCAGCCCTGGCGGTCTGTTGAATATGGTCAGCAAGCGTCCGACTACTGAACCGCTGAAAGAAGTTCAGTTTAAAGCCGGTACTGACAGCCTGTTCCAGACTGGTTTTGACTTTAGCGATGCGCTGGATGATGACGGTGTTTACTCTTATCGCCTGACCGGTCTTGCGCGTTCTGCCAATGCCCAGCAGAAAGGCTCAGAAGAGCAGCGTTATGCTATTGCACCGGCGTTCACCTGGCGTCCGGATGATAAAACCAATTTCACCTTCCTTTCTTACTTCCAGAACGAGCCGGAAACCGGTTATTACGGCTGGTTGCCGAAAGAGGGAACCGTTGAGCCGTTGCCGAACGGTAAGCGTCTGCCGACAGATTTTAACGAAGGGGCGAAGAACAACACCTATTCTCGTAATGAGAAGATGGTGGGCTATAGCTTCGATCACGAATTTAACGACACCTTTACTGTGCGTCAGAACCTGCGCTTTGCTGAAAACAAAACCTCGCAAAACAGCGTTTATGGTTACGGCGTCTGCTCCGATCCGGCGAATGCTTACAGCAAACAGTGTGCGGCATTAGCGCCAGCGGATAAAGGCCATTATCTGGCACGTAAATACGTCGTTGATGATGAGAAGCTGCAAAACTTCTCCGTTGATACCCAGTTGCAGAGCAAGTTTGCCACTGGCGATATCGACCACACCCTGCTGACCGGTGTCGACTTTATGCGTATGCGTAATGACATCAACGCCTGGTTTGGTTACGACGACTCTGTGCCATTGCTCGATCTGTACAATCCGGTGAATACCGATTTCGATTTCAATGCGAAAGATCCGGCAAACTCCGGTCCTTACCGCATTCTGAATAAGCAGAAACAAACGGGCGTTTATGTTCAGGATCAGGCGCAGTGGGATAAAGTGCTGGTCACCCTGGGCGGTCGTTACGACTGGGCAGATCAAGAATCTCTTAACCGCGTAGCGGGAACGACCGATAAACGTGATGACAAACAGTTTACCTGGCGTGGTGGTGTTAACTACCTGTTTGATAATGGTGTAACACCTTACTTCAGCTATAGCGAATCGTTTGAACCTTCTTCGCAAGTTGGGAAGGATGGTAATATTTTTGCACCGTCTAAAGGTAAGCAGTATGAAGTCGGCGTGAAATATGTACCGGAAGATCGTCCAATTGTGGTTACTGGTGCCGTGTATAATCTCACTAAAACCAACAACCTGATGGCGGACCCTGAGGGTTCCTTCTTCTCGGTTGAAGGTGGCGAGATCCGCGCTCGTGGCGTAGAAATCGAAGCGAAAGCGGCGCTGTCGGCGAGTGTTAACGTAGTCGGTTCTTATACTTACACCGATGCGGAATACACCACCGACACTACCTATAAAGGCAATACGCCTGCACAGGTGCCAAAACACATGGCTTCGCTGTGGGCTGACTATACCTTCTTTGACGGTCCGCTTTCAGGTCTGACGCTGGGCACCGGTGGTCGTTATACTGGCTCCAGCTATGGTGATCCGGCTAACTCCTTTAAAGTGGGAAGTTATACGGTCGTGGATGCGTTAGTGCGTTATGATCTGGCACGAGTCGGCATGGCTGGCTCCAACGTGGCGCTGCATGTCAACAACCTGTTCGATCGTGAATACGTCGCCAGCTGCTTTAACACCTATGGCTGCTTCTGGGGCGCAGAACGTCAGGTCGTTGCAACCGCAACCTTCCGCTTCTAATTTCTCTTTTGGGGCACGGATTTCCGTGCCCGCTTCACAAGTTGGCTGTTATGCAGGAATACACGAATCATTCCGATACCACTTTTGCACTGCGTAATATCTCCTTTCGTGTGCCAGGGCGCACGCTTTTGCATCCGCTGTCGTTAACCTTTCCTGCCGGGAAAGTGACTGGTCTGATTGGTCACAACGGTTCTGGTAAATCCACTCTGCTCAAAATGCTTGGCCGTCATCAGCCACCGTCAGAAGGCGAAATTCTTCTTGATGCCCAGCCGCTGGAAAGCTGGAGCAGCAAGGCGTTCGCCCGCAAAGTGGCTTATTTACCGCAGCAGCTTCCTCCGGCAGAAGGGATGACCGTGCGTGAACTGGTGGCGATTGGTCGTTACCCGTGGCATGGCGCACTAGGGCGCTTTGGTGCTGCAGATCGCGAAAAGGTCGAGGAAGCTATCTCGCTGGTTGGCTTAAAACCGCTGGCGCATCGGTTGGTCGATAGTCTCTCTGGCGGCGAACGTCAGCGGGCGTGGATCGCCATGCTGGTGGCGCAGGATAGCCGTTGTCTATTGCTCGACGAACCGACCTCGGCGCTGGATATCGCCCACCAGGTTGATGTGCTGGCGCTGGTGCATCGTTTAAGTCAGGAGCGTGGCCTGACGGTCATTGCCGTGCTGCACGATATCAATATGGCTGCGCGTTACTGTGATTATCTGGTCGCCCTGCGCGGCGGTGAAATGATTGCTCAGGGAACGCCTGCGGAAATTATGCGCGGCGAAACCCTCGAAATGATTTATGGCATCCCGATGGGTATTTTGCCGCATCCGGCGGGTGCTGCACCTGTGAGTTTTGTTTATTGATGAGCGGCTTACCTCTTATTTCGCGCCGTCGACTGTTAACGGCGATGGCGCTTTCTCCGTTGTTATGGCAGATGAATACCGCCCACGCGGCGGCTATTGATCCCAATCGTATTGTGGCGCTGGAGTGGTTGCCGGTGGAATTACTGCTGGCGCTCGGCATCGTGCCTTACGGCGTGGCGGACACCATCAACTATCGCCTGTGGGTCAGCGAGCCGCCATTGCCGGACTCAGTGATCGACGTTGGTTTGCGTACAGAACCTAACCTTGAACTGCTGACCGAAATGAAACCGTCGTTTATGGTCTGGTCGGCAGGATATGGCCCTTCACCAGAAATGCTGGCACGTATTGCGCCGGGGCGTGGATTTAACTTCAGCGACGGCAAACAGCCGCTGGCGATGGCGCGTAAATCACTGACGGAAATGGCAGATTTACTTAACCTGCAAAGCGCAGCAGAAACGCATTTAGCGCAATATGAAGACTTTATCCGCAGCATGAAACCCCGCTTTGTGAAGCGTGGTGCACGCCCGTTATTGCTGACGACGCTTATCGATCCGCGCCATATGTTGGTCTTCGGTCCAAACAGCTTGTTCCAGGAAATTCTTGATGAGTACGGCATCCCAAATGCCTGGCAAGGGGAAACCAACTTCTGGGGCAGTACCGCCGTCAGTATCGATCGTCTGGCAGCGTATAAAGACGTTGATGTGCTCTGTTTTGATCACGACAACAGCAAAGACATGGATGCGCTAATGGCAACCCCGCTGTGGCAGGCCATGCCGTTTGTCCGCGCCGGACGCTTTCAGCGCGTTCCGGCGGTCTGGTTCTATGGTGCGACGCTTTCTGCAATGCACTTTGTGCGCGTTCTGGATAACGCCATCGGAGGTAAAGCGTGAGTAAACGAATTGCGCTTTTTCCTGCGTTATTGCTGGCGCTGTTAGTGATTGTCGCTACGGCACTGACCTGGATGAACTTCTCGCAGGCGCTGCCGCGTAGCCAGTGGGCGCAGGCCGCCTGGTCGCCGGATATTGACGTCATCGAGCAGATGATTTTTCACTACAGCTTGTTGCCGCGTCTGGCGATTTCGCTGCTGGTGGGCGCGGGCCTGGGGCTGGTGGGCGTGCTGTTTCAGCAAGTGCTGCGTAACCCGCTGGCGGAACCGACGACGCTGGGCGTTGCTACAGGCGCGCAACTGGGGATTACCGTCACCACGCTCTGGGCGATCCCAGGTGCTATGGCGAGCCAGTTTGCTGCACTGGCAGGGGCTTGTGTGGTTGGCTTAATTGTCTTTGGCGTCGCGTGGGGGAAACGGCTGTCGCCGGTAACGCTGATTCTCGCGGGGCTGGTAGTGAGCCTTTATTGTGGGGCAATCAATCAGTTACTGGTTATCTTCCATCACGACCAGCTACAAAGCATGTTCCTGTGGAGCACCGGAACGCTGACGCAAACCGACTGGGGCGGCGTTGAGCGTTTATGGCCGCAGTTGCTGGGCGGCGTGATGCTGACGTTACTGCTACTTCGCCCGTTAACCCTGATGGGGCTTGATGATGGCGTGGCGCGCAATCTCGGTCTGGCCTTGTCGCTCGCGCGTCTGGCGGCGCTGTCGCTGGCGATAGTCATCAGTGCGCTGCTGGTGAATGCGGTGGGGATTATCGGCTTTATCGGGTTGTTCGCGCCGTTGCTGGCAAAAATGCTGGGTGCGCGGCGTCTGCTACCAAGGTTGATGCTGGCGTCGCTGATTGGTGCACTGATCCTCTGGCTTTCCGATCAAATCATCCTCTGGCTGACTCGCGTGTGGATGGAAGTTTCTACCGGTTCGGTCACTGCGTTGATCGGTGCGCCGCTGCTACTGTGGCTGCTGCCGCGTTTACGCAGCATTAGCGTGCCGGATATGAAGGTCAACGATCGTGTCGCGACTGAACGCCAACACGTGCTGGCGTTTGCCCTCGCGGGCGGCGTGCTGCTGTTGATGGCTGTGGTGGTGGCGCTGTCGTTTGGTCGTGATGCGCACGGCTGGACGTGGGCGAGCGGGGCGTTGCTCGAGGATTTGATGCCCTGGCGCTGGCCGCGAATTATGGCGGCGCTGTTTGCGGGCGTAATGCTGGCGGTGGCGGGCTGTATTATTCAGCGGCTGACCGGAAACCCGATGGCAAGCCCGGAAGTGCTGGGGATTAGCTCCGGCGCGGCGTTTGGCGTGGTGTTGATGCTGTTTCTGGTGCCGGGTAATGCCTTTGGCTGGCTGTTACCTGCAGGCAGTCTCGGCGCGGCGGTGACGCTGTTGATCATTATGATCGCCGCCGGACGCGGTGGATTTTCCCCACACCGCATGTTACTGGCGGGGATGGCGTTAAGTACCGCGTTCACCATGCTTTTGATGATGTTGCAGGCAAGTGGTGACCCGCGAATGGCGCAAGTTCTGACCTGGATTTCCGGTTCGACCTACAACGCGACCGATGCGCAGGTCTGGCGTACCGGAATTGTGATGGTGATTTTGCTGGCGATTACCCCGCTGTGCCGCCGCTGGCTGACCATTTTACCGCTGGGAGGTGATACCGCACGAGCCGTGGGGATGGCGCTGACGCCGACGCGAATTGCGCTGCTGCTGTTAGCGGCTTGCCTGACAGCGACTGCGACAATGACCATTGGACCGTTGAGTTTTGTTGGTTTAATGGCACCGCATATTGCGCGGATGATGGGCTTTCGACGGACGATGCCACACATCGTAATTTCGGCGCTGGTGGGAGGATTACTGCTGGTGTTCGCTGACTGGTGTGGGCGGATGGTGCTGTTTCCATTCCAGATCCCAGCGGGGCTGCTGTCGACCTTTATCGGCGCGCCATATTTTATCTATTTGTTGAGAAAGCAGAGCCGTTAATTGAATGCCTCGCCCGGTGGGCGAGGCAAAATCATCACAACTTCGCAAACACCCGACGTGCAGCATCGATGGTGTTATTGATATCTTCCATGCTGTGCGCCACAGACATAAAGCCCGCTTCAAACGCTGACGGTGCCAGATAAACACCTTCGTCCAGCATCATATGGAAGAAACGCTTAAAGCGTTCCACGTCACAGGCCATCACATCCTGATAGCACGTCACGGACCCGGCGTCGGTAAAGAAAATACCGAACATGCCGCCAACGTGGTTTACCACCAGCGGAATTCCGGCTTCTTCTGCCGCTTCCCGCAGACCTTCTGCCAGACGTGTTGTCAGCTCATCCAGCGTTTCGTGAACGCCCGGCTGCGCGACTTCATTCAGACAGGCGAAACCAGCAGCCATCGCAATCGGGTTACCGGAAAGCGTACCCGCCTGATAGACCGGACCGGTCGGGGCCAGCGCATCCATTACATCACGACGACCACCGAATGCGCCTACCGGCATTCCACCGCCGATGATTTTGCCGAGGCAGGTGAGATCCGGTTCCACACCGTAATAATCCTGTGCGCCAGCTAGCGCTACGCGGAAACCGGTCATCACTTCATCGATGATCAGCAACGCGCCAAATTCGTCGCACAGCGCGCGCAGACCTGGCAGGAACTCTGGCAGCGGTGGAACGCAGTTCATATTGCCTGCCACCGGCTCGACGATAATACAGGCAATCTCTTGCGGGTATTGCTCAAACGCGGCGCGTACAGAGGCCAGATCGTTATAAGTACAGGTTAAGGTATGTTTGGCGAAATCTGCCGGAACGCCCGGCGAGTTTGGCTGGCCTAACGTGAGTGCGCCAGAACCGGCTTTCACCAGCAGGCAGTCAGCGTGACCGTGGTAACAACCTTCAAATTTAATAATTTTGTCGCGACCGGTAAAACCACGGGCCAGGCGGATGGCGCTCATTGTCGCTTCAGTGCCGGAGTTCACCATGCGCACCATATCCATGGTCGGGACCAGTTCGGTCACCAGTTGCGCCATTTTCACTTCCATTTCGGTTGGTGCACCAAAGCTTAAACCACGCTCGGCGGCTTCAATCACGGCATTGCGGATCGCCGGATGGTTATGGCCCAGCACCATCGGCCCCCAGGAACCGACATAATCGATATAGGCTTTGCCATCAACATCGTACAGATAAGCGCCGTCCGCTTTTTCGATAAACAGTGGAGTGCCGCCCACGCCAGTAAAGGCGCGAACAGGGGAGTTCACACCGCCAGGGATCAGCTCGCGCGCTGCGCTGTAAAGATTTTCAGACTTACTCATGGAGGGTTCCTGATTCGTAGAAAAAGTGAATGGCTGCTATTCTATGTTATTCATAACAAGTTAAATACTCGTCAAACATCAGGCTGCTTGTACTGGTGCAATCCTGATTTCTTAGAGTATAAAAGTTTTGTGCATTTGAAACATTACGCTTTGCAAAGGATTTTCATGGAACGTGCGAGTAAAATGCCGTCATCTTATTTGTATGACCAATAAGTGATCATTGGATGAAAACTGATACTCCCTCTTTAGAAACACCGCAGGCCGCGCGCCTGCGACGCAGACAACTGATTCGCCAACTTCTTGAGCGCGATAAAACCCCGTTAGCCATTTTGTTTATGGCGGCAGTCGTCGGCACGCTTGTCGGGCTGGCTGCGGTTGCTTTTGACAAAGGTGTCGCCTGGTTGCAGAACCAACGTATGGGGGCGCTGGTACATACTGCTGATAATTATCCGCTTCTGTTAACCGTCGCTTTTCTCTGTTCGGCGGTGCTGGCGATGTTCGGCTACTTTTTGGTGCGCAAATACGCGCCGGAAGCAGGTGGTTCGGGGATCCCGGAAATTGAAGGGGCGCTGGAAGATCAACGTCCCGTTCGCTGGTGGCGTGTGTTGCCGGTGAAATTCTTTGGCGGGCTGGGAACACTCGGCGGAGGCATGGTGCTGGGCCGCGAAGGGCCAACCGTACAGATCGGCGGCAATATCGGTCGCATGGTGCTTGATATTTTCCGCCTGAAAGGTGATGAAGCGCGCCATACGCTGCTGGCAACCGGTGCTGCGGCGGGGCTGGCTGCGGCCTTTAACGCCCCGCTGGCGGGTATTTTGTTTATTATCGAAGAGATGCGTCCGCAGTTTCGCTATACGTTAATTTCGATTAAAGCGGTATTTATTGGCGTCATTATGTCGACCATTATGTACCGGATTTTTAATCATGAAGTTGCGTTGATTGACGTCGGTAAACTTTCTGACGCGCCGCTTAATACGCTGTGGCTTTATCTGATCCTCGGTATTATTTTTGGCATTTTCGGCCCTATTTTTAATAAATGGGTGCTGGGAATGCAGGATTTGCTGCACCGTGTGCACGGCGGCAATATTACCAAATGGGTACTGATGGGCGGTGCGATTGGCGGTCTGTGTGGATTGCTGGGGTTTGTGGCACCAGCAACGTCGGGCGGCGGTTTTAACCTGATTCCTATCGCTACCGCGGGGAATTTCAGCATGGGAATGCTGGTGTTTATCTTCGTCGCGCGGGTCATTACCACCTTGCTCTGCTTCTCTTCCGGCGCGCCGGGCGGTATTTTTGCCCCGATGCTGGCGCTGGGTACTGTGCTGGGAACCGCTTTCGGAATGGTTGCCGTTGAGCTGTTTCCGCAATATCACCTTGAGGCGGGGACATTTGCTATTGCCGGAATGGGGGCATTACTGGCGGCATCTATTCGCGCGCCGTTAACGGGGATCATTCTGGTTCTGGAGATGACCGATAACTACCAGCTCATTTTGCCAATGATTATTACCGGTCTTGGCGCAACACTATTAGCGCAATTTACCGGCGGGAAACCGCTATACTCGGCGATTCTTGCGCGCACGCTGGCAAAACAGGAAGCTGAGCAACTGGCGCGAAGCAAGGCCGCATCAGCCAGCGAGAATACTTGAACGAAATACCAGGGTATTAGATAATGGCGATTATTATTGGGTTAGAATTTGCCCAATTGCCGATGTCGTTTGGAGCAAAATATGAGTGATGACGTAGCACTGCCGCTGGAGTTTACCGACGCAGCAGCCAACAAAGTTAAAAGCCTGATCGCTGACGAAGATAACCCGAATCTGAAATTACGCGTGTATATCACCGGTGGCGGTTGCAGCGGCTTCCAGTATGGTTTCACCTTTGATGATCAGGTGAACGAAGGCGATATGACCATCGAAAAACAGGGCGTTGGCCTGGTGGTTGATCCGATGAGCCTGCAATATCTGGTCGGCGGTTCCGTTGACTATACCGAAGGACTGGAAGGTTCTCGTTTCATCGTGACCAACCCGAACGCGAAAAGCACCTGCGGTTGCGGTTCTTCCTTTAGCATCTAATCTGTTGTTCATGTGCCGGATAAACTATCCGGCACATCTTCTCTCTTCAACGCCCATTCTCATCCAGCGCAAACGTCGGTAGCTTAAGATGCCAACGAATAGCCGCCAGCCGAATCAATAGCGTCACGACCATGCCCATCATACTGGCTGTTTCCAGTGGTACGGAAAATGTGTAATAAGCCGTAGCGTGGACAATACCGCCGATAATACAGGCTGTTGCGTAGATTTCTGTACGTAAAATCATGGGGATTTCGCGGGCCAGTACATCACGAATGATCCCGCCGCCAACGCCAGTAATGACGCCCATACAAACCGCGATTAACGGACCGGCTTCCGCATTAAAGGCTTTATTCACGCCAATGCCGACAAACACCGCCAGACCAACGGCGTCCAGCACCGGCAACATCCATTTTGGTAAGCGTCTTGGCTGGCGCACCAGCACGATGGTCAGCATGCTGGTGACCATTGCAACGACCAGATCGGTGGGATCTTTCACCCAAAATACCGGGCCGTGATCCAGCGCCATGTCGCGAATTGTCCCGCCGCCTACTGCGGTAACCACGCCCAGTACCAGAACACCAAAAGGGTCCATACGCAATTTTCCGGCTAACAAAACGCCAGAGATAGCAAATACCGCTGTGCCGACTATATCCAGCCAATAGACGAGCATTGTTCAATCCCCACTGAGCACCTGAAAAGGTCAGGCGCTAATCTACCTGTGAAAGCGCATTACAGAGCTGTTGTGCAGCGAGGATAATACGTGGGCTTGCACGTTCAAACCAGTCACTCGTGAGAGGAATAACGGGAATTTTGAGCTGTTCACCCCAGTATTGTTTGATTTTAGGAATTTGGTCCGGTCCGCCTGTAATGACTATCGCCTGTGGCGCGCGTGCTAACACCTGTTCGCGGCTAACTTGCGGCCAGGGAACCCGGCTATCTTTAAAGATGTTTTCTCCGCCACAAACTTCGAGTACCTGGTTCTGAATCGACTCTTTTCCACTGGTAAATGGCGGATTAATGCCGAATTGCAGAAAAACACGTTTTTTAGGTTTATCAGCATATTGCGCTTTCAATTGCGCGTACTGGTCCAGCAGGGATTGCGCGGCTTGTTCGGCCTTGTCTGGTTGCGGACTCCAGGGGGCCAGTTGACGTAACGCATTGGCAATTTGTTCAATGCTTGTCGCATCGACCCACATCACTTTTATTCCCAGCGAAGCCAGCTGGTCAACCTGCCGCTCGGCATTACCTCCACGCCAGGCAATCACCAGATCGGGTTTCAGCGCGACAATGCGTTCCAGATTCATCCCCTGCCAGGTGGAAACCTGCTCAATCTTTTGCGCTTGTGGAGGATAGTCGGAATAGCTGCTGACCCCAACCGGCGTGATCCCGGCGGCAAAGGCGAGTTCAGTGTTGGCGGGAGAAAGCGTGATGACGCGCGGCGCGGCGTTGAGCCACAGCGGCGCGAGAAAAGACAGGGCGACCAGCGCCCTGAACAGTGACTTAGCCATGTGCCAGTTTCTGTACCAGTGACTCAACCATCAGGCTGGACTGTTTAGCGGCAACAGCCAGGAACTCATCGAAGCTAAGATGAGACTGTTGATCGGCCACGTCGGAGATGGCGCGTACTACGACAAACGGGACGTTGAAATTGTGGCAGACATGGGCGATTGCCGTCGCTTCCATCTCTACAGCAATGGCCTGTGGGAAGTTGTGGCGGATTTTCGCCAGACCAACAGAACCGTTGATGAATGCGTCGCCGCTAACAATCAGGCCACGTACAGCGTTAAGATTCAGTTCGGCAATGCAGGCCTCAGCGGCAGCGATCAGTTTATCGTCAGCTTTGAAGCCTGCCGGGCAGCCTGGTAACTGACCGTATTCATAACCAAATGCCGTGACATCCGCGTCGTGATAACGTGCTTCGTCCGAGACAACGATATCGCCCACTTTCAGCGTTGGTGCCAGGCCACCGGCAGAACCGGTGTTAATAATCACATCTGGCTTGCAGTGTTCCAACAGCAAAGTGGCACCCAGCGCCGCAGCGACTTTACCGATGCCCGATTTCAGAAGCGCAACCTCGGTTCCATTCAGTTGGCCGGTATAGATTTCGCAACCGCCGAGACTGATAGTTTGACGGTTTTCGATTTTGTCACGCAGCAGCGTAACTTCTTCTTCCATTGCACCAATGATGCCGATTTTCATAGATTTACTCGCGATAAGCCCGATTTGAAGGCATAGTTTACCATGCGCTTACGGGGAAGCGTATTTCTCACGCGGGAGAGGACATGGCACAGATTGATTTCCGAAAAAAAATAAACTGGCATCGTCGTTACCGTTCACCGCAGGGCGTTAAAACCGAACATGAGATTCTGCGGATCTTCGAGAGCGATCGCGGGCGTATCATCAACTCTCCGGCAATTCGTCGTCTGCAACAAAAGACCCAGGTTTTTCCACTGGAGCGCAATGCCGCCGTGCGCACGCGTCTTACCCACTCGATGGAAGTCCAGCAGGTGGGGCGCTACATCGCCAAAGAAATTTTAAGCCGTCTGAAAGAGCTTAAATTGCTGGAAGCATACGGCCTGGAAGAACTGACCGGCCCCTTTGAAAGCATTGTTGAGATGTCATGCCTTATGCACGATATCGGCAATCCGCCGTTTGGTCATTTTGGCGAAGCGGCGATAAATGACTGGTTTCGCCAGCGTTTGCACCCGGAAGATGCCGAAAGCCAGCCTCTGACTGACGATCGCTGCAGCGTGGCAGCACTACGTTTACGGGACGGGGAAGAACCGCTTAACGAGCTGCGGCGCAAAATACGTCAGGACTTATGTCATTTTGAGGGGAATGCACAAGGCATTCGTCTGGTGCATACATTGATGCGGATGAATCTCACCTGGGCACAGGTTGGCGGTATTTTAAAATATACTCGTCCGGCGTGGTGGCGTGGTGAAACGCCTGAGACACATTACTATTTAATGAAAAAGCCGGGTTATTATCTTTCTGAGGAAGCCTATATTGCCCGGTTGCGTAAAGAACTTAATTTGGCGCTTTACAGTCGTTTTCCATTAACGTGGATTATGGAAGCTGCCGACGACATCTCCTATTGTGTGGCAGATCTTGAAGATGCGGTAGAGAAAAGAATATTTACCGTTGAGCAGCTTTATCATCATTTGCACGAGGCGTGGGGCCAGCATGAGAAAGGTTCGCTCTTTTCGCTGGTGGTTGAAAATGCCTGGGAAAAATCACGCTCAAATAGTTTAAGCCGCAGTACGGAAGATCAGTTTTTTATGTATTTACGGGTAAACACCCTAAATAAACTGGTACCCTACGCGGCACAACGATTTATTGATAATCTGCCTGCGATTTTCGCCGGAACGTTTAATCATGCATTATTGGAAGATGCCAGCGAATGCAGCGATCTTCTAAAGTTATATAAAAATGTCGCTGTAAAACATGTGTTTAGCCATCCAGATGTCGAGCAGCTTGAATTGCAGGGCTATCGGGTCATTAGCGGATTATTAGAGATTTATCGTCCTTTATTAAGCCTGTCGTTATCAGACTTTACTGAACTGGTAGAAAAAGAACGGGTGAAACGTTTCCCTATTGAATCGCGCTTATTCCACAAACTCTCGACGCGCCATCGGCTGGCCTATGTCGAGGCTGTCAGTAAATTACCGTCAGATTCTCCTGAGTTTCCGCTATGGGAATATTATTACCGTTGCCGCCTGCTGCAGGATTATATCAGCGGTATGACCGACCTCTATGCCTGGGATGAATACCGACGTCTGATGGCCGTAGAACAATAACCAGGCTTTTGTAAAGACGAACAATAAATTTTTACCTTTTGCAGAAACTTTAGTTCGGAACTTCGCGCTATAAAACGAATCTGAAGAACACAGCAATTTTGCGTTATCTGTTAATCGAGACTGAAATACATGAAAAAAACCACATTAGCACTGAGTGCACTGGCTCTGAGTTTAGGTTTGGCGTTATCTCCGCTCTCTGCAACGGCGGCTGAGACTTCTTCAGCAACGACAGCCCAGCAGATGCCAAGCCTTGCACCGATGCTCGAAAAGGTGATGCCTTCAGTGGTCAGCATTAACGTAGAAGGTAGCACAACCGTTAATACGCCGCGTATGCCGCGTAATTTCCAGCAGTTCTTCGGTGATGATTCTCCGTTCTGCCAGGAAGGTTCTCCGTTCCAGAGCTCTCCGTTCTGCCAGGGGGGCCAGGGCGGTAATGGCGGCGGCCAGCAACAGAAATTCATGGCGCTGGGTTCCGGCGTCATCATTGATGCCGATAAAGGCTATGTCGTCACCAACAACCACGTTGTTGATAACGCGACGGTGATTAAAGTCCAGCTGAGCGATGGTCGTAAGTTCGACGCGAAGATGGTTGGCAAAGATCCGCGCTCTGATATCGCGCTGATCCAGATCCAGAACCCGAAAAATCTGACCGCAATTAAGATGGCGGATTCTGATGCACTGCGCGTGGGTGATTACACCGTAGCAATTGGTAACCCGTTTGGTCTGGGCGAGACGGTAACTTCCGGGATTGTCTCTGCGCTGGGGCGTAGCGGCCTGAATGCTGAAAACTACGAAAACTTCATCCAGACCGATGCAGCGATCAACCGTGGTAACTCCGGTGGTGCGTTGGTTAACCTGAACGGCGAACTGATCGGTATCAACACCGCGATCCTCGCACCGGACGGCGGAAACATCGGTATCGGTTTTGCTATCCCGAGCAACATGGTGAAAAACCTGACCTCGCAGATGGTGGAATACGGCCAGGTGAAACGTGGTGAGTTGGGTATTATGGGCACTGAGCTGAACTCCGATCTGGCGAAAGCGATGAAAGTTGACGCCCAGCGCGGTGCTTTCGTAAGCCAGGTTCTGCCGAATTCTTCCGCCGCGAAAGCGGGCATTAAAGCGGGTGATGTGATCACCTCCCTGAACGGTAAGCCAATCAGCAGCTTTGCCGCACTGCGTGCTCAGGTGGGCACTATGCCGGTGGGTAGCAAACTGACCCTGGGCTTACTGCGCGACGGGAAGCAGGTTAACGTGAACCTGGAACTGCAGCAGAGCAGCCAGAATCAGGTTGATTCCAGCACCATCTTCAACGGCATTGAAGGCGCTGAGATGAGTAACAAAGGCAAAGATCAGGGCGTGGTAGTGAACAACGTGAAAACGGGCACTCCGGCTGCGCAGATCGGCCTGAAAAAAGGTGATGTGATTATTGGCGCGAACCAGCAGGCAGTGAAAAACATCGCTGAACTGCGTAAAATTCTCGATAGCAAACCATCTGTTCTGGCGCTGAACATTCAGCGTGGCGACAGCACCATCTACCTGTTAATGCAGTAATCTCCCTCAACCCCTTCCTGAAAACGGGAAGGGGTTCTCCTTACAATCTGTGAACTTCACCACAACTCCATACATCTTCATCATCCTTTGGGCATTTGCACAATGCCGTACGTTACGTACTTCCTTATGCTAAGCCGTGCATAACGGAGGACTTATGGCTGGCTGGCATCTTGATACCAAAATGGCGCAGGATATCGTGGCACGTACCATGCGCATCATCGATACCAATATCAACGTAATGGATGCCCGCGGGCGAATTATCGGCAGCGGCGATCGTGAGCGTATTGGTGAATTGCACGAAGGTGCATTGCTGGTACTTTCACAGGGACGAGTCGTCGATATCGATGACGCGGTGGCACGTCATCTGCACGGTGTGCGGCAAGGGATTAATCTACCGTTACGGCTGGAAGGTGAAATTGTCGGCGTAATTGGCCTGACTGGTGAACCAGAGAACCTGCGTAAATATGGCGAACTGGTCTGCATGACGGCTGAAATGATGCTGGAACAGTCGCGGTTGATGCACCTGTTGGCGCAGGATAGCCGTTTGCGGGAAGAACTGGTGATGAACCTGATTCAGGCTGAGGAGAATACCCCCGCACTTACTGAATGGGCGCAACGGCTGGGGATCGATCTCAATCAACCGCGAGTGGTGGCTATTGTTGAGGTCGACAGCGGTCAGCTTGGCGTGGACAGCGCAATGGCGGAGTTACAGCAACTGCAAAACGCGCTGACTACGCCTGAGCGTAATAATCTGGTGGCAATTGTTTCGCTGACCGAAATGGTGGTGTTGAAACCGGCGTTGAACTCTTTTGGGCGCTGGGATGCAGAAGATCATCGTAAGCGAGTTGAACAACTGATTACCCGCATGAAAGAGTACGGCCAGCTGCGTTTTCGCGTTTCGCTGGGCAACTATTTTACCGGACCGGGCAGTATTGCCCGCTCTTATCGTACGGCGAAAACGACGATGGTGGTGGGTAAACAGCGAATGCCAGAAAGTCGCTGCTATTTTTATCAGGATCTGATGTTGCCTGTGTTACTCGACAGTTTGCGTGGCGACTGGCAGGCCAACGAACTGGCGCGACCGCTGGCGCGGCTGAAAGCGATGGATAATAACGGCTTGCTGCGACGTACGCTGGCGGCGTGGTTTCGCCATAACGTGCAGCCGCTGGCAACGTCAAAGGCGCTGTTTATTCATCGTAATACCCTGGAGTATCGGCTTAATCGCATATCGGAACTGACCGGGCTGGATTTGGGCAATTTTGATGACAGGTTGCTGCTGTATGTCGCGTTGCAACTGGATGAAGAGCGGTAGGTCGATGACAAAATTACAGCCGGGTGAGACCTTACCCGGCCCACAGAATGGCATTATTTACGCGTCAGTTTTTCCAGATCGGCTTCAATCTCGCTGATCTTATTGGTTACTACTGACTCCAGGTGACGTAAGTCGTCGAGGATCTTACGCTTAAGATCAACTTCGCTGCGGTCACGCTGGCAGATTTGATCTAACTCATCAATGATATAGCGAAGATTAGGGCTAATCTCCTGCACTTCTTTATAACCCTGACCCACACCATCGGCGACGACCGTTTTACGCTGACGCGGATATTTAAATTTCACGCTCTTGGCGAAAAACTCGCCTTTGTCTTTCTGGAAATAGATTTTCAGAATATCGTTGTTGGCTTCCTGCCGGAGGCTGTAACGATCAATTTCTTCAGGATTGGTAATACCCAGACTTTTCAGATTGTCGTACATAGCGTTACCTCAAAATGAGTCAGTAAATTGTGCTTATTTTAGCATTTGGCCTGGCCCGCCCGGCTCGACTGTGATCGCAGAAAGCCTTTTTCTTCCAGACTTCTATCATGGCGTAAAAATCAAAAAATTACCTGCTTTATTGTGGCGATATTCCATGGGATGGATTAGCACATTTATCTTCGTTTTGCGAATTACATGACAGTCCGAAACAAGATGAAAAAGTATTTAAAAAAGGGGGAGGAAGAATGAGTAGGACGAATTATTCTGAACCAGAAAGCAATCGGGCAGCGTCGTGCTGCCCGTGTGCATACTTTTAGTCGATGGTACGCAACAGTTCGTTAATGCCGACTTTGCCGCGAGTTTTCGCGTCAACTTTCTTAACGATAACCGCACAGTAGAGGCTGTATTTGCCATCTTTCGACGGCAGATTGCCTGAAACAACCACAGATCCCGCCGGAACGCGACCGTAGTGGATTTCGCCGGTTTCACGGTCGTAAATACGGGTGCTCTGACCAATGTATACGCCCATAGAGATGACGGAACCTTCTTCGACAATCACCCCTTCAACCACTTCAGAGCGCGCGCCGATGAAGCAGTTATCTTCAATAATGGTCGGGTTAGCCTGCAGCGGCTCCAGCACGCCGCCGATGCCCACACCACCGGAAAGGTGGACGTTTTTACCAATCTGCGCACAGGAACCGACGGTGGCCCAGGTATCAACCATCGTGCCTTCATCAACATATGCGCCGATGTTGACGTAAGACGGCATCAGCACGGTGTTACGGGCAATGAACGCGCCCTGACGCACCGCCGCTGGTGGCACAACGCGGAAGCCTTCTTTCTGAAAACGCGCTTCGTCGTAGTTAGCGAATTTCATCGGCACTTTATCGAAGTAGCGGCTTTCTGCCCCTTCGATTACCTGATTATCATTAATACGGAAAGAGAGCAGCACCGCTTTTTTCAACCACTGATGCGTCACCCACTGACCGTCAATTTTTTCCGCTACACGCAGTGCGCCGGAATCCAGCAGGGCGATCACCTGATTTACCGCTTCGCGGGTAACGGTGTCTGCGTTGGCTGGCGTGATCTCGGCACGGCGTTCAAAAGCGGTTTCAATAATGTTCTGTAACTGCTGCATTGTTAAACTCTTTTCATATCAGTAAACACATCACCCTTTATCGTTTGGATTGAGGGCCTCTGTCAACCGCTGATGCACTTCCTGCTGCAACTCGTTATTAAGCGCACGCCGGTCAGCGGTGGCAATTATGAATAAATCTTCTACTCGCTCGCCAATGGTTGTAATTCGGGCGCCATGAAGCGAAATTCCCAGATCGGCAAAAATTTTCCCAACTCGCGCCAGCAGACCTGGTTGGTCGAGGGCGATCAGTTCGAGGAACGATTTGCGGTCGGTATGGGTCGGCAAAAACGTTACTTCGGTTTCAACAGTAAAATGGCGCAATTTGGCAGGTTGACGACGGGGCTGCGGTGGCTGCCAGCTACTTTGTGTCAGTACTTGCTCCAGACCAAACCGAATAACCTCATGACGATCTGCGGACAGCGGGCTGCCGTCGGGTTCCAGCACGATGAAGGTATCCATCGCCATACCGTCGCGAGTGGTGAAAATTTGTGCGTCGTGGACACTTAAATTGCGGCGGTCTAATTCGGCACAGACGGCGGCAAACAGATAGGGGCGGTCCGGGCTCCAGATAAAAATCTCGGTGCCTCCACGCGTAGCCTGCGGACTAAGCAATACCAGCGGTTTGCTTAAATCATGCTGTAATAAATGGCGCGCATGCCAGGCCAGTTGATTTGGGCTATGGCGGACAAAATAGTTAGCACGACAGCGTGACCAAATTTGGTGCAGCGCCTCTTCGTCGATGTTATCCATGCGCAGTAGTGCCAGCGCCTGGAGTTGGTGATGGCGAACCCGTTCGCGCATATCCGGCGTGTTTTGCATTCCGCGTCGTAGCTGCTTTTCGGTGGCGAAATAGAGTTCGCGCAACAGACTTTGCTTCCAGCTATTCCACAGCGTTTCGTTGGTGGCGCAAATGTCAGCCACTGTCAGGCATACCAGATAGCGCAGACGATTTTCCGTTTGAACTTCTTCGGCAAACTGCTTGATCACTTCCGGGTCCTGAATATCGCGGCGCTGTGCTGTCACCGACATCAGCAAGTGCTGGCGAACCAGCCAGGCGACCAGCTGTGTTTCGCGTGAGTTCAGCCCGTGGAGTTCGGCAAAATGCACTACATCCTGAGCACCGAGAATAGAGTGGTCGCCGCCGCGTCCTTTGGCGATATCGTGAAACAGCGCGGCGATGAAAATCAGCTCAGTTGACGGCAGGCGTGGCCAGACGTCCACACACAACGGATGGCGCTGGCGCGTTTCTTCACTGGCAAAACTCTCCAGTTTCAGCATCACGCGGATAGTATGTTCATCCACCGTGTAGGCGTGGAACAGATCAAACTGCATTTGCCCGACGATATGCGACCATTGCGGCATATACGCGCCGAGTACGCTATGGCGATGCATTGGCAATAGCCCGCGCCGCACCGCTCCGGGGTGACGCAGAATGCTCAAAAACAGTTTTCGTGCTTCCGGAATATTACACAGCGGTTGTTGCAGATGGCGACGGGCATGGCGCAGATGGCGCAGCGTGGTGGAGTAAATGCCGGTGATCGCACTGTTGCGCACCATGGTGTAGAACATACGCAAGATGGCTTCCGGCTGGCGCATAAATAGTGTTTCATCACGCAGGTCGATTAGCGTACCGCGTAGCTGAAACTCATCGTCGATTGGACGTGGTTTTTCATCGGCGGGAAGGGCGAGGATGGCTTCATCGAACAGTTGCAGCAGCATCTGGTTGAGTTCACTGACGCGGCGTGTAACGCGGAAGTAATCCTTCATCATCCGCTCGACCGGTTCGTTACCTTCACCACTGTAATTCAAACGCTGGGCGACGCTAAGCTGGCGATCAAACAGCAGGCGATTATCGTAACGGCTGACGACCAGATGCAGGGCAAAGCGAATACGCCACAATATATGCAGACATTCGTTTAATTCCGCTCGCTCCGCTGAGGTTAAGAAGCCAAACCCGACCATTTCATCCAGCGATGTTGCGCCAAAATGACGGCGGGCCACCCATTGCAGCGTGTGGATATCGCGCAAGCCGCCAGGGCTACTTTTGATGTCTGGCTCAAGGTTGTAGCTGGTGCCGTGGTAACGCTGATGGCGCTGGTTCTGTTCTTCAACTTTCGCTGCGTAGAACTTGTCGGAAGGCCAGAATCCTTCGCTAAAAATATGTTTTTGCAGTTCGAGGAAGAGCGCTACATCGCCAATTAATAAGCGGGATTCGATTAAATTGGTGGCGACGGTTAAATCCGATAATCCTTCCAGCATGCACTCTTCAAGCGTGCGCACGCTATGACCGACTTCCAGCTTCACATCCCAGAGCAGCGTTAACAGCTCGCCCACTTTTTGCGCCTGATCATCCGGGAGCTTTTTACGGCTTAAAATCAGTAAATCGATGTCGGAAAGTGGATGCAGCTCGCCACGACCATAACCACCGACGGCAACCAATGCCAGGTCGGCAATCTGGCTGAATCCCGCTTCAATCCATAATCGTTGCAGGAGCTGGTCTATGAACTCGGTACGTGCCTCAATCAACTGTTCTGCGGAGATCCCATTGTCAAAGGCATCACCCAGCCAACGCTGGAAAGTATCGATATGGGCTTTTATCCCACAGACGGTTAATTCATCACGGGGCCAGGCACATGGATTTTGCGGTTGACCGGGCAGGGTGGGGAGAGCGGTGTTTGCGTACTGTTCTGGAAGGGTATTCATTGTGCGCCACCCATAAGATTAAATTATCGCATTAAAAAAGCCGGCATTCGCCGGCTTCATCTTATTCGTCGTGCGAGATTATCGCCGGGATGGTGTCATCCTTGCGTAGCGTCAGAATTTCGCAGCCGTTATCAGTCACCACAATAGTATGCTCGTATTGTGCAGACAAGCTGCGATCTTTGGTTTTTACCGTCCAGCCATCTTTCATGGTGCGGATCTCTTTTTTACCCGCGTTGACCATTGGCTCGATGGTGAAGGTCATCCCCGGTTTCAGCACGACGTTGGTTTCACGGGAGTCATAGTGCAGCACCTGCGGTTCTTCATGGAAGCCGCGACCAATACCGTGTCCACAATATTCACGAACGACGGAGAAGCCTTCTGCTTCGACAAACTTCTGAATTGCCGCACCGATTTCGCGCAGATTAATGCCAGGTTTTACCATGCGCAGCGCCAGGTACAGGCTTTCTTGCGTGATGCGGCACAGACGTTCGCCCATGATGGTCGGCTTACCGACGATAAACATTTTCGAGGTATCGCCGTGGAAACCATCTTTGATTACGGTGACATCAATGTTAACGATATCGCCATCTTTCAGCAGCTTGGCGTCGTCCGGGATACCGTGGCACACCACTTCATTAATAGAAATGCAAACGGATTTCGGATAGCCGTGATAGCCGAGGCAGGCAGAAACCGCGTGTTGTTCATTAACAATGTAATCATTACAGATGCGATCCAGCTCGCCGGTGCTGACGCCCGGTTTAACATACGGTTCGATCATCTCCAGCACTTCGGCAGCCAGTCGGCCAGCGACGCGCATTTTTTCGATATCTTCTGGGGTCTTGATTGAGATAGCCATTAATTCTGTCCATCAGCGTCGGTGATACCGACAATATATATGTAAGTGCCGTCAATGGTATCACACCCGGGCAAATTGAGAATCATTCTGAATTTCGCCAAACGTGCCACTGAAGGTTTTCTATAATAGAAAATTCAACGTCTGATGCTGTACACAGCGCCAACAATTATTGGTGTCCGCGACGTATTTGTGGTATAAAGCGCGCCGGACTTCCGATCCATTTCGTATACACAGACTGGACGGAAGCGACAATCTCACTTTGTGTAACAACACACACGTATCGGCACATATTCCGGGGTGCCCTTTGGGGTCGGTAATATGGGATACGTGGAGGCATAACCCCAACTTTTATATAGAGGTTTTAATCATGGCAACTGTTTCCATGCGCGACATGCTCAAGGCTGGTGTTCACTTCGGTCACCAGACCCGTTACTGGAACCCGAAAATGAAGCCGTTCATCTTCGGTGCGCGTAACAAAGTTCACATCATCAACCTTGAGAAAACTGTACCGATGTTCAACGAAGCTCTGGCTGAACTGAACAAGATTGCTTCTCGCAAAGGTAAAATCCTTTTCGTTGGTACTAAACGCGCTGCAAGCGAAGCGGTGAAAGACGCTGCTCTGAGCTGCGACCAGTTCTTCGTGAACCATCGCTGGCTGGGCGGTATGCTGACTAACTGGAAAACCGTTCGTCAGTCCATCAAACGTCTGAAAGACCTGGAAACTCAGTCTCAGGACGGTACTTTCGACAAGCTGACCAAGAAAGAAGCGCTGATGCGCACTCGTGAGCTGGAGAAACTGGAAAACAGCCTGGGCGGTATCAAAGACATGGGCGGTCTGCCGGACGCTCTGTTTGTAATCGATGCTGACCACGAACACATTGCTATCAAAGAAGCAAACAACCTGGGTATTCCGGTATTTGCTATCGTTGATACCAACTCTGATCCGGACGGTGTTGACTTCGTTATCCCGGGTAACGACGACGCAATCCGTGCTGTGACCCTGTACCTGGGCGCTGTTGCTGCAACCGTACGTGAAGGCCGTTCTCAGGATCTGGCTTCCCAGGCGGAAGAAAGCTTCGTAGAAGCTGAGTAATAAGGCTTGATAACTCCCCCAAAATAGTTCGAGTTGCAGAAAGGCGGCAAGCTCGAGAATTCCCGGGAGCTTACATCAGTAAGTGACCGGGATGAGCGAGCGAAGACAACGCATCTGCGGCGCGAAATATGAAGGGGGAGAGCCCTTATAGACCAGGTAGTACACGTTTGGTTAGGGGGCCTGCATATGGCCCCCTTTTTCACTTTTATATCTGTGCGGTTTAATGCCGGGCAGATCACATCTCCGAGGATTTTAGAATGGCTGAAATTACCGCATCCCTGGTAAAAGAGCTGCGTGAGCGTACTGGCGCAGGCATGATGGATTGCAAAAAAGCACTGACTGAAGCTAACGGCGACATCGAGCTGGCAATCGAAAACATGCGTAAGTCCGGTGCTATTAAAGCAGCGAAAAAAGCAGGCAACGTTGCTGCTGACGGCGTGATCAAAACCAAAATCGACGGCAACTACGGCATCATTCTGGAAGTTAACTGCCAGACTGACTTCGTTGCAAAAGACGCTGGTTTCCAGGCGTTCGCAGACAAAGTTCTGGACGCAGCTGTTGCTGGCAAAATCACTGACGTTGAAGTTCTGAAAGCACAGTTCGAAGAAGAACGTGTTGCGCTGGTAGCGAAAATTGGTGAAAACATCAACATTCGCCGCGTTGCTGCGCTGGAAGGCGACGTTCTGGGTTCTTATCAGCACGGTGCGCGTATCGGCGTTCTGGTTGCTGCTAAAGGCGCTGACGAAGAGCTGGTTAAACACATCGCTATGCACGTTGCTGCAAGCAAGCCGGAATTCATCAAACCAGAAGACGTATCCGCTGAAGTGGTAGAGAAAGAATACCAGGTACAGCTGGATATCGCGATGCAGTCTGGTAAGCCGAAAGAAATCGCAGAGAAAATGGTTGAAGGCCGCATGAAGAAATTCACCGGCGAAGTTTCTCTGACCGGTCAGCCGTTCGTTATGGAACCAAGCAAAACTGTTGGTCAGCTGCTGAAAGAGCATAACGCTGAAGTGACTGGCTTCATCCGCTTCGAAGTGGGTGAAGGCATCGAGAAAGTTGAGACTGACTTTGCAGCAGAAGTTGCTGCGATGTCCAAGCAGTCTTAATCATCGAAAAGGAGCCGCCTGAGGGCGGCTTCTTTTTGTGCCCATCTTGTAAATTCAGCTAACCCTTGTGGGGCTGCGCTGAAAAGCGACGTACAATGTCGCTAGTATTAATTCATTTCAATCGTTGACAGTCTCAGGAAAGAAACATGGCTACCAATGCAAAACCCGTCTATAAACGCATTCTGCTTAAGTTGAGTGGCGAAGCTCTGCAGGGCACTGAAGGCTTCGGTATTGATGCAAGCATACTGGATCGCATGGCTCAGGAAATCAAAGAACTGGTTGAACTGGGTATTCAGGTTGGTGTGGTGATTGGTGGGGGTAACCTGTTCCGTGGCGCTGGTCTGGCGAAAGCGGGTATGAACCGCGTTGTGGGCGACCACATGGGGATGCTGGCGACCGTAATGAACGGCCTGGCAATGCGTGATGCACTGCACCGCGCCTATGTGAACGCTCGTCTGATGTCCGCTATTCCATTGAATGGCGTGTGCGACAGCTACAGCTGGGCAGAAGCTATCAGCCTGTTGCGCAACAACCGTGTGGTGATCCTCTCCGCCGGTACAGGTAACCCGTTCTTTACCACCGACTCAGCAGCGTGCCTGCGTGGTATCGAAATTGAAGCCGATGTGGTGCTGAAAGCAACCAAAGTTGACGGCGTGTTTACCGCTGATCCGGCGAAAGATCCAACCGCAACCATGTACGAGCAACTGACTTACAGCGAAGTGCTGGAAAAAGAGCTGAAAGTCATGGACCTGGCGGCCTTCACGCTGGCTCGTGACCATAAATTACCGATTCGTGTTTTCAACATGAACAAACCGGGTGCGCTGCGCCGTGTGGTAATGGGTGAAAAAGAAGGGACTTTAATCACGGAATAATTCCCGTGATGGATAAATAAGGGTAAGATTCCGCGTAAGTATCGCGGGGGCGTAAGTCTGGTTATAAGGCGTTATTGTTACAGGCAGTTTGGTCACGGCCAGCGCGCAGCAACCGGAGCGTACACAAGTACGTGAGGATGGCGAGCACTGCCCGGGGCCAAAATGGCAAATAAAATAGCCTAATAATCCAGACGATTACCCGTAATATGTTTAATCAGGGCTATACTTAGCACACTTCCACTGTGTGTGACTGTCTGGTCTGACTGAGACAAGTTTTCAAGGATTCGTAACGTGATTAGCGATATCAGAAAAGATGCTGAAGTACGCATGGACAAATGCGTAGAAGCGTTCAAAACCCAAATCAGCAAAATACGCACGGGTCGTGCTTCTCCCAGCCTGCTGGATGGCATTGTCGTGGAATATTACGGCACGCCGACGCCGCTGCGTCAGCTGGCAAGCGTAACGGTAGAAGATTCCCGTACTCTGAAAATCAACGTGTTTGATCGTTCAATGTCTCCGGCCGTTGAAAAAGCGATTATGGCGTCCGATCTTGGCCTGAACCCGAACTCTGCGGGTAGCGACATCCGTGTTCCGCTGCCGCCGCTGACGGAAGAACGTCGTAAAGATCTGACCAAAATCGTTCGTGGTGAAGCAGAACAAGCGCGTGTTGCAGTACGTAACGTGCGTCGTGACGCGAACGACAAAGTGAAAGCACTGTTGAAAGATAAAGAGATCAGCGAAGACGACGATCGCCGTTCTCAGGACGATGTACAGAAACTGACTGATGCTGCAATCAAGAAAATTGAAGCGGCGCTGGCAGACAAAGAAGCAGAACTGATGCAGTTCTGATTTCTTGAACGACAAAAACGCCGCTCAGTAGATCCTTGCGGATCGGCTGGCGGCGTTTTGCTTTTTATTCTGTCTCAACTCTGGATGTTTCATGAAGCAACTCACCATTCTGGGCTCGACCGGCTCGATTGGTTGCAGCACGCTGGACGTGGTGCGCCATAATCCCGAACACTTCCGCGTAGTTGCGCTGGTGGCAGGCAAAAATGTCACTCGCATGGTAGAACAGTGCCTGGAATTCTCTCCCCGCTATGCCGTAATGGACGATGAAGCGAGTGCGAAACTTCTTAAAACGATGCTACAGCAACAGGGTAGCCGCACCGAAGTCTTAAGTGGGCAACAAGCCGCTTGCGATATGGCAGCGCTTGAGGATGTTGATCAGGTGATGGCAGCCATTGTTGGCGCTGCTGGGCTGTTACCTACGCTTGCTGCGATCCGCGCGGGTAAAACCATTTTGCTGGCCAATAAAGAATCACTGGTTACTTGCGGACGTCTGTTTATGGACGCCGTAAAGCAGAGCAAAGCGCAATTGTTACCGGTCGATAGCGAACATAACGCCATTTTTCAGAGTTTACCGCAACCTATCCAGCATAATCTGGGATACGCTGACCTTGAGCAAAATGGCGTGGTGTCCATTTTACTTACCGGGTCTGGTGGCCCTTTCCGTGAGACGCCATTGCGCGATTTGGCAACAATGACGCCCGATCAAGCCTGCCGTCATCCGAACTGGTCGATGGGACGTAAAATTTCTGTCGATTCGGCTACCATGATGAACAAAGGTCTGGAATACATTGAAGCGCGTTGGCTGTTTAACGCCAGCGCCAGCCAGATGGAAGTGCTGATTCACCCGCAGTCAGTGATTCACTCAATGGTGCGCTATCAGGACGGCAGTGTTCTGGCGCAGCTGGGGGAACCGGATATGCGTACGCCAATTGCCCACACCATGGCATGGCCGAATCGCGTGAACTCTGGCGTGAAGCCGCTCGATTTTTGCAAACTAAGTGCGTTGACATTTGCCGCACCGGATTATGATCGTTATCCATGCCTGAAACTGGCGATGGAGGCGTTCGAACAAGGCCAGGCAGCGACGACAACATTGAATGCCGCAAACGAAATCACCGTTGCTGCTTTTCTTGCGCAACAAATCCGCTTTACGGATATCGCCGCGTTGAATTTATCCGTACTGGAAAAAATGGATATGCGCGAACCACAATGTGTGGATGATGTGTTATCTGTTGATGCGAACGCGCGTGAAGTCGCCAGAAAAGAGGTGATGCGTCTCGCAAGCTGAGGATAATCCGGCTACAGAGAGTCGCGCTATTTGTTAGCGTAGGGCTTCAGTGATATAGTCTGCGCCATCTGATCGTAAGTAGTTGGCTTTATAAGGTCAGGTATGCCGTGGTTTTACACGGCTTTTTTTTGTATAGGCTTCAGTATTCCTGAGTACCGTAAACCCTGTCAGGGAATAAGAAACGCGTGATGTTGTCTGCTACTCAACCACTTAGCGAAAAATTGCCAGCGCATGGCTGTCGTCATGTTGCGATCATTATGGACGGCAATGGTCGCTGGGCAAAAAAGCAAGGGAAGATTCGTGCCTTTGGGCATAAAGCCGGGGCAAAATCCGTCCGCCGGGCTGTCTCTTTTGCGGCCAACAGCGGTATTGAGGCGTTAACGCTGTATGCCTTTAGTAGTGAAAACTGGAACCGACCAGCGCAGGAAGTCAGTGCGTTAATGGAACTGTTTGTGTGGGCGCTCGATAGCGAAGTAAAAAGTCTGCACCGACATAACGTGCGTCTGCGTATTATTGGCGATACCAGTCGCTTTAACTCGCGTTTGCAAGAACGTATTCGTAAATCTGAAGCGCTAACAGCCGGGAATACCGGTCTGACGCTGAATATTGCGGCGAACTACGGTGGACGTTGGGATATAGTCCAGGGAGTCAGGCAACTGGCTGAAAAGGTGCAGCAAGGAAACCTGCAACCAGATCAGATAGATGAAGAGATGCTAAACCAGCATGTCTGTATGCATGAACTGGCCCCTGTAGATTTAGTAATTAGGACTGGGGGGGAGCATCGCATTAGTAACTTTTTGCTTTGGCAAATTGCCTATGCCGAACTTTACTTTACAGATGTTCTCTGGCCCGATTTCGATGAACAAGACTTTGAAGGGGCGTTAAATGCCTTTGCTAATCGAGAGCGTCGTTTCGGCGGCACCGAGCCCGGTGATGAAACAGCCTGATGGGGGTCGCTTTTGCTGAAGTATCGCCTGATATCTGCTTTTGTGTTAATACCCGTCGTCATCGCGGCGTTGTTTCTGTTGCCGCCGGTGGGGTTCGCCATTGTAACGCTGGTGGTCTGCATGCTGGCAGCGTGGGAATGGGGACAGCTTAGCGGTTTTACCACTCGCTCGCAGCGAGTATGGTTGGCGGTGTTATGCGGGTTATTGTTGGCGCTGATGCTTTTTCTGTTGCCGGAATATCACCGAAATATTCATCAACCGCTGGTTGAAATCTCACTTTGGGCTTCGCTGGGTTGGTGGATTGTCGCGCTATTGCTGGTGCTGTTTTACCCAGGTTCCGCAGCAATCTGGCGTAACTCTAAAACATTGCGCCTTATTTTTGGCGTGCTAACCATTGTTCCCTTCTTCTGGGGCATGCTGGCGTTACGGGCCTGGCACTACGACGAGAATCATTACAGTGGCGCAATATGGCTGCTCTATGTCATGATCCTGGTATGGGGCGCTGACTCTGGCGCATATATGTTTGGCAAATTGTTTGGTAAACATAAGCTGGCACCGAAGGTTTCTCCGGGTAAAACCTGGCAAGGCTTTATAGGTGGACTCGCGACTGCAGCGGTAATCTCATGGGGTTATGGCATGTGGGCGAATCTCGACGTCGCTCCCGTCACCTTACTCATTTGCTCTATTGTCGCAGCGTTAGCCTCAGTGCTCGGCGATCTGACCGAGAGTATGTTTAAGCGTGAAGCAGGAATTAAGGACAGCGGTTATTTAATTCCAGGACACGGTGGTATTTTAGATCGTATTGATAGCCTGACGGCTGCGGTACCGGTCTTTGCTTGCTTGTTGTTACTGGTATTCAGGACGCTTTAACGGAAGGTAATATGCTGAGTTTTCTCTGGGATTTGGCTTCGTTCATCGTTGCACTGGGTGTACTTATCACCGTGCATGAATTTGGTCATTTCTGGGTTGCCCGGCGTTGTGGTGTTCGCGTTGAGCGTTTCTCAATAGGGTTTGGTAAGGCGCTCTGGCGGCGAACTGATAAGCTCGGCACCGAATATGTTATCGCCCTGATCCCGCTGGGCGGTTATGTCAAAATGCTGGATGAGCGCGCAGAACCGGTCGTTCCGGAACTCCGCCACCATGCCTTCAATAATAAATCTGTCGGCCAACGAGCGGCGATTATTGCCGCAGGTCCGGTTGCAAACTTCATTTTTGCTATCTTTGCCTACTGGCTGGTTTTTATTATTGGTGTGCCTGGCGTACGTCCGGTGGTTGGCGAAATAGCAGCCAATTCGATAGCTGCAGAAGCACAAATTGCACCAGGTACGGAACTAAAAGCCGTAGATGGTATCGAAACGCCTGATTGGGATGCCGTGCGTTTGCAGTTGGTCGATAAAATTGGCGATGAAAGCACCACCATTACAGTAGCGCCATTTGGCAGCGACCAACGGCGGGATGTAAAGCTCGATTTACGTCACTGGACGTTTGAGCCTGATAAAGAAGATCCGATAACTTCGCTGGGGATTCGTCCTCGTGGGCCGCAAATTGAATCTGTACTGGAAAATGTGCAGCCAAACTCGGCGGCAAGCAAGGCAGGTTTGCAAGCAGGCGACAGGATCGTTAAAGTCGATGGTCAGCCCTTAACGCAGTGGGTGACCTTTGTGATGCTTGTCCGGGATAACCCGGGTAAATCCTTAGCGTTAGAAATCGAAAGGCAGGGGAGTCCCTTGTCTTTGACATTAATCCCGGAGAGTAAACCGGGTAATGGTAAAGCGATTGGTTTTGTCGGTATTGAGCCGAAAGTCATTCCTTTGCCAGATGAGTATAAAGTTGTACGCCAGTATGGGCCGTTCAACGCCATCGTCGAAGCCACGGACAAAACGTGGCAGCTGATGAAGCTGACGGTCAGTATGCTGGGAAAATTGATCACCGGTGATGTGAAACTGAACAACCTCAGTGGGCCGATCTCTATCGCCAAGGGGGCTGGGATGACAGCGGAACTCGGGGTTGTTTATTACCTGCCGTTTCTTGCGCTTATTAGCGTGAACTTAGGGATAATTAACCTGTTTCCGTTGCCCGTACTTGACGGGGGGCATCTGCTGTTCCTTGCGATCGAAAAGATCAAGGGCGGACCGGTATCCGAGCGGGTTCAAGACTTTTGTTATCGCATTGGCTCGATTCTGCTGGTGCTGTTAATGGGGCTTGCACTTTTCAATGATTTCTCTCGGTTATGAGAGTTAGTTAGGAAGAACGCATAATAACGATGGCGATGAAAAAGTTGCTCATAGCGTCGCTGCTGTTTAGCAGCGCCACCGTATACGGTGCTGAAGGGTTCGTAGTGAAAGATATTCATTTCGAAGGCCTTCAGCGTGTCGCCGTTGGTGCGGCCCTCCTCAGTATGCCGGTGCGCACAGGCGACACGGTTAATGATGAAGATATCAGTAATACCATTCGCGCTCTGTTTGCTACCGGCAACTTTGAGGATGTTCGCGTCCTTCGTGATGGTGATACCCTTCTGGTTCAGGTAAAAGAACGTCCGACCATTGCCAGCATTACTTTCTCCGGTAACAAATCGGTGAAAGATGACATGCTGAAACAAAACCTCGAGGCTTCTGGTGTGCGTGTGGGCGAATCCCTCGATCGCACCACCATTGCCGATATCGAGAAAGGTCTGGAAGACTTCTACTACAGCGTCGGTAAATATAGCGCCAGCGTTAAAGCTGTCGTGACCCCGCTGCCGCGCAACCGTGTTGACCTAAAACTGGTGTTCCAGGAAGGTGTGTCAGCTGAAATCCAGCAAATTAACATTGTTGGTAACCATGCTTTCACCACCGACGAACTGATCTCTCATTTCCAACTGCGTGACGAAGTGCCGTGGTGGAACGTGGTAGGCGATCGTAAATACCAGAAACAGAAACTGGCGGGCGACCTTGAAACCCTGCGCAGCTACTATCTGGACCGCGGTTATGCCCGTTTCAACATCGACTCTACCCAGGTCAGTCTGACGCCAGATAAAAAAGGTATTTACGTCACGGTGAACATCACCGAAGGCGATCAGTACAAGCTTTCTGGCGTTGAAGTGAGCGGCAACCTTGCCGGGCACTCCGCTGAAATTGAGCAGCTGACTAAGATCGAGCCGGGCGAGCTGTATAACGGCACCAAAGTGACCAAAATGGAAGATGACATTAAAAAGCTTCTCGGTCGCTATGGTTATGCCTATCCGCGCGTACAGTCGATGCCTGAAATTAACGATGCCGACAAAACCGTTAAATTACGCGTGAACGTTGATGCGGGTAACCGTTTCTACGTGCGTAAGATCCGTTTTGAAGGTAACGATACCTCGAAAGATGCCGTCCTGCGTCGCGAAATGCGTCAGATGGAAGGTGCATGGCTGGGGAGCGATCTGGTCGATCAGGGTAAGGAGCGTCTGAATCGTCTGGGCTTCTTTGAAACTGTCGATACCGATACCCAACGTGTTCCGGGTAGCCCGGACCAGGTTGATGTAGTCTACAAGGTGAAAGAACGTAACACCGGTAGCTTCAACTTCGGGATTGGTTACGGTACTGAAAGTGGCGTGAGCTTCCAGGCTGGTGTGCAACAGGATAACTGGTTAGGTACGGGTTATGCTGTTGGTATCAACGGGACCAAAAACGATTACCAGACCTATGCTGAACTGTCGGTAACCAACCCGTACTTCACCGTAGATGGCGTAAGCCTCGGTGGTCGTCTCTTCTATAATGACTTCCAGGCGGATGACGCCGACCTGTCCGACTATACCAACAAGAGTTATGGTACAGACGTGACGTTGGGCTTCCCGATCAACGAATATAACTCGCTGCGTGCAGGTCTGGGTTATGTACATAACTCCCTGTCCAACATGCAGCCTCAGGTTGCGATGTGGCGTTATCTGTACTCTATGGGTGAACATCCGAGCACCTCTGATCAGGATAACAGCTTCAAAACGGACGACTTCACGTTCAACTATGGTTGGACCTATAACAAGCTTGACCGTGGTTACTTCCCGACAGATGGTTCACGTGTCAACCTGACCGGTAAAGTGACCATTCCGGGATCGGATAACGAATACTACAAAGTGACGTTAGACACGGCGACTTATGTGCCGATCGATGACGATCACAAATGGGTTGTTCTGGGTCGTACCCGCTGGGGTTATGGTGATGGTTTAGGCGGCAAAGAGATGCCGTTCTACGAGAACTTCTATG
This sequence comes from Escherichia sp. WS547, assembly GCF_046486065.1. Lineage (NCBI taxonomy): Bacteria > Pseudomonadati > Pseudomonadota > Gammaproteobacteria > Enterobacterales > Enterobacteriaceae > Escherichia > Escherichia sp. WS547. The sequence goes on from NZ_JBJQMA010000005.1 coordinate 181,848, forward strand.
CCGGTGGTTCTAGCACCGTGCGTGGCTTCCAGTCCAATACCATTGGTCCGAAAGCAGTTTACTTCCCGCATCAGGCTAGTAATTATGATCCGGACTATGATTACGAATGTGCGACTCAGGACGGCGCGAAAGACCTGTGTAAATCGGATGATGCTGTAGGCGGTAACGCTATGGCGGTTGCCAGCCTCGAGTTCATCACCCCGACGCCGTTCATTAGCGATAAGTATGCTAACTCGGTTCGTACTTCCTTCTTCTGGGATATGGGTACCGTTTGGGATACAAACTGGGATTCCAGCCAATATTCTGGATATCCGGACTATAGTGATCCAAGCAATATCCGTATGTCTGCGGGTATCGCATTACAATGGATGTCCCCATTGGGGCCGTTGGTGTTCTCCTACGCCCAGCCGTTCAAAAAGTACGATGGAGACAAGGCAGAACAGTTCCAGTTTAACATCGGTAAAACCTGGTAAGTGTTCTCCACAAAGGAATGTAGTGGTAGTGTAGCGATGACTTTAGGCGATCAATATAAGATCGCCGGGCCACGCAAAGAACTGCACCCTCCGGTGCAAATGGGATGGTAAGGAGTTTATTGTGAAAAAGTGGTTATTAGCTGCAGGTCTCGGTTTAGCACTGGCAACTTCTGCTCAGGCGGCTGACAAAATTGCAATCGTCAATATGGGCAGCCTGTTCCAGCAGGTAGCGCAGAAAACCGGTGTTTCTAACACGCTGGAAAATGAGTTCAAAGGCCGTGCCAGCGAACTGCAGCGTATGGAAACCGATCTGCAGGCTAAAATGAAAAAGCTGCAGTCCATGAAAGCGGGCAGCGATCGCACCAAACTGGAAAAAGACGTGATGGCTCAGCGCCAGACTTTTGCTCAGAAAGCGCAGGCTTTTGAGCAGGATCGCGCACGTCGTTCCAACGAAGAACGCGGCAAACTGGTTACTCGTATCCAGACTGCTGTGAAATCCGTTGCCAACAGCCAGGATATCGATCTGGTTGTTGATGCAAACGCCGTTGCTTACAACAGCAGCGATGTAAAAGACATCACTGCCGACGTACTGAAACAGGTTAAATAAGTAATGCCTTCAATTCGACTGGCTGATTTAGCGCAGCAGTTGGATGCAGAACTACACGGTGATGGCGATATCGTCATCACCGGCGTTGCGTCCATGCAATCTGCACAAACAGGTCACATCACGTTCATGGTTAACCCAAAATACCGTGAGCATTTAGGCTTGTGCCAGGCGTCCGCGGTTGTCATGACCCAGGACGATCTTCCTTTCGCGAAAAGTGCCGCACTGGTAGTGAAGAATCCCTACCTGACTTACGCGCGCATGGCGCAAATTTTAGATACCACGCCGCAGCCTGCGCAGAACATTGCACCCAGTGCGGTGATCGACGCGACGGCGAAGCTGGGTAACAACGTATCGATTGGCGCTAACGCGGTGATTGAGTCCGGCGTTGAACTGGGCGATAACGTGATTATCGGTGCCGGTTGCTTCGTAGGTAAAAACAGCAAAATCGGTGCAGGTTCGCGTCTTTGGGCGAACGTAACCATTTACCATGAGATCCAGATCGGTCAGAATTGCCTGATCCAGTCCGGAACAGTGGTAGGCGCAGACGGCTTTGGTTATGCCAACGATCGTGGTAACTGGGTGAAGATCCCACAGATTGGTCGCGTAATTATTGGCGATCGCGTGGAGATCGGTGCCTGCACAACCATCGATCGCGGCGCGCTGGATGACACTGTTATTGGCAATGGCGTGATCATTGATAACCAGTGCCAGATTGCACATAACGTCGTGATTGGCGACAATACGGCGGTTGCCGGTGGCGTCATTATGGCGGGCAGCCTGAAAATTGGTCGTTACTGCATGATCGGCGGAGCCAGCGTAATCAACGGGCATATGGAAATATGCGACAAAGTGACGGTTACGGGCATGGGTATGGTGATGCGTCCCATCACTGAACCAGGCGTCTATTCCTCAGGCATTCCGCTGCAACCCAACAAAGTCTGGCGCAAAACCGCTGCACTGGTGATGAACATTGATGACATGAGCAAGCGTCTGAAATCGCTTGAGCGCAAGGTTAATCAACAAGACTAACGTTCCATCTTTTGTTCGCCAAACTTTACGGCCTGTCTCATTCTTACGATTGCGGCAGGCCGTGTTATTATTGTCGTTTCTTATATTTTGACAGGAAGAGTATCTTGACTACTAACACTCATACTCTGCAGATTGAAGAGATTTTAGAACTTCTGCCGCACCGTTTCCCGTTCTTACTGGTGGATCGCGTGCTGGATTTTGAAGAAGGTCGTTTTCTGCGCGCAGTAAAAAATGTCTCTGTCAATGAGCCATTCTTCCAGGGCCATTTCCCTGGAAAACCGATTTTCCCGGGAGTGCTGATTCTGGAAGCAATGGCACAGGCAACAGGTATTCTGGCGTTTAAAAGCGTAGGAAAACTGGAACCGGGTGAGCTGTACTACTTCGCTGGTATTGACGAAGCGCGCTTCAAGCGCCCGGTCGTGCCTGGCGATCAAATGATCATGGAAGTCACTTTCGAAAAAACGCGCCGCGGCCTGACCCGTTTTAAAGGGGTTGCTCTGGTCGACGGTAAAGTAGTTTGCGAAGCAACGATGATGTGTGCTCGTAGCCGGGAGGCCTGATACGTGATTGATAAATCCGCCTTTGTGCATCCAACCGCCATTGTGGAAGAGGGCGCGTCGATTGGCGCGAACGCTCACATTGGTCCTTTTTGTATCGTTGGACCCCATGTCGAAATTGGTGAGGGTACCGTACTGAAATCTCACGTTGTCGTGAATGGTCATACTAAAATTGGCCGCGATAATGAGATTTATCAGTTCGCCTCCATCGGCGAAGTTAACCAGGATCTGAAATATGCTGGCGAACCGACCCGCGTGGAAATCGGCGATCGTAACCGCATTCGCGAAAGCGTCACCATTCATCGTGGCACAGTCCAGGGCGGTGGATTGACGAAGGTGGGCAGCGACAACTTACTGATGATCAACGCGCATATTGCGCACGATTGTACGGTAGGTAACCGCTGTATTCTCGCCAACAACGCAACGCTGGCGGGTCACGTATCGGTTGACGACTTCGCGATCATCGGCGGCATGACCGCAGTCCATCAGTTCTGCATCATTGGTGCGCATGTGATGGTTGGCGGCTGCTCCGGTGTGGCGCAGGACGTCCCTCCTTATGTCATTGCGCAGGGTAACCATGCAACGCCGTTCGGTGTCAATATCGAAGGGCTGAAGCGCCGCGGATTCAGCCGTGAGGCGATTACCGCTATCCGCAATGCGTATAAGCTGATTTATCGTAGCGGTAAAACGCTCGATGAAGTGAAACCGGAAATTGCTGAACTGGCGGAAACATATCCGGAAGTGAAAGCCTTTACCGATTTCTTTGCACGCTCAACGCGCGGTCTGATTCGTTAATGACTGAACAGCGTCCATTAACGATTGCCCTGGTCGCCGGAGAAACCTCCGGCGATATCCTGGGGGCCGGTTTAATCCGCGCTCTGAAAGAACGTGTGCCCAACGCCCGCTTTGTTGGTGTTGCCGGGCCACGAATGCAGGCTGAAGGCTGCGAAGCCTGGTACGAAATGGAAGAACTGGCGGTGATGGGCATTGTTGAAGTGCTCGGGCGTCTGCGTCGCTTACTGCATATTCGTGCCGATCTGACAAAGCGTTTTGGCGAACTGAAGCCAGATGTTTTTGTCGGTATTGATGCGCCTGACTTCAATATTACTCTTGAAGGTAACCTCAAAAAGCAGGGTATCAAAACCATTCATTACGTCAGTCCATCCGTCTGGGCGTGGCGACAGAAACGCGTTTTCAAAATAGGCAGAGCCACCGATCTGGTGCTCGCATTTCTGCCTTTCGAAAAAGCGTTTTATGACAAATACAACGTACCGTGCCGCTTTATCGGTCATACCATGGCTGATGCCATGCCATTAGATCCAGATAAAAATGGTGCCCGTGATGTGCTGGGGATCCCTCACGATGCCCACTGTCTGGCATTGTTGCCGGGCAGCCGTGGTGCGGAAGTCGAAATGCTTAGCGCCGATTTTCTGAAAACGGCCCAGCTTTTGCGCCAGACATATCCGGATCTCGAAATCGTGGTGCCGCTGGTGAATGCCAAACGCCGCGAGCAGTTTGAACGCATCAAAGCTGAAGTTGCGCCAGACCTGTCGGTTCATATGCTGGATGGGTTGGGCCGTGAGGCGATGGTCGCCAGCGATGCGGCACTACTGGCGTCGGGTACGGCTGCACTGGAGTGCATGCTGGCGAAATGCCCGATGGTGGTGGGGTATCGCATGAAGCCTTTCACCTTCTGGTTGGCGAAGCGGCTGGTGAAAACCGATTATGTCTCGCTGCCAAACCTGCTGGCGGGCAGAGAGTTAGTTAAAGAATTATTGCAGGAAGAGTGTGAGCCGCAAAAACTGGCTGCAGCGCTGTTACCGCTGTTGGCGAACGGGAAAACCAGCCACGCGATGCACGATACCTTCCGTGAACTGCATCAGCAGATCCGCTGCAATGCCGATGAGCAGGCGGCACAAGCCGTTCTGGAGTTAGCACAATGATCGAATTTGTTTATCCGCACACGCAGCTGGTTGCGGGTGTGGATGAAGTCGGACGCGGGCCGTTAGTTGGCGCGGTCGTCACCGCTGCGGTGATCCTTGACCCGGCGCGCCCGATTGCCGGGCTGAATGATTCCAAAAAGCTGAGCGAAAAACGCCGTCTGGTGCTCTGCGAAGAGATCAAAGAGAAAGCGTTGAGCTGGAGTCTGGGCCGCGCGGAACCTCACGAAATCGACGAACTGAATATTTTACATGCGACCATGCTGGCGATGCAGCGTGCCGTCGCTGGACTGCATATTGCGCCGGAATATGTGTTGATTGATGGTAACCGCTGCCCGAAATTACCGATGCCTTCGATGGCTGTGGTGAAAGGCGATAGCCGCGTACCGGAAATCAGTGCCGCGTCTATCCTGGCGAAAGTGACGCGTGACGCCGAAATGGCGGCGCTGGATATTGTTTTCCCGCAATATGGTTTTGCCCAACACAAAGGGTATCCAACCGCTTTTCATCTGGAAAAACTGGCTGAACACGGCGCGACCGAACACCATCGGCGCAGCTTTGGGCCTGTCAAACGCGCACTGGGACTTGCGTCCTGATTCTTGTGTCGAGATTAAGTAAACCGGAATCTGAAGATGTCTGAACCACGTTTCGTACACCTGCGGGTGCACAGCGACTACTCGATGATCGATGGCCTGGCCAAAACCGCACCGCTGGTAAAAAAGGCGGCGGCGTTGGGTATGCCAGCACTGGCGATCACCGATTTCACCAACCTTTGCGGTCTGGTGAAGTTCTACGGAGCGGGACATGGCGCAGGGATTAAGCCCATCGTCGGGGCGGATTTTAACGTCCAGTGCGACCTGCTGGGTGATGAGTTAACCCACCTGACGGTGCTGGCGGCGAACAATACCGGCTATCAGAATCTGACGTTGCTGATCTCAAAAGCGTATCAGCGCGGGTACGGTGCCGCCGGGCCGATCATCGATCGCGACTGGCTTATCGAATTAAATGAAGGGTTGATCCTTCTTTCCGGCGGGCGCATGGGCGACGTTGGACGCAGTCTTTTGCGTGGTAACAGCGCGCTGGTAGATGAGTGTGTCGCGTTTTATGAAGAACACTTTCCGGATCGCTATTTTCTCGAGCTGATCCGCACCGGCAGGCCGGACGAAGAAAGCTATCTGCACGCTGCGGTGGAACTGGCGGAATCACGCGGTTTGCCCGTTGTGGCGACCAACGACGTGCGCTTTATCGACAGCAGCGACTTTGACGCACACGAAATCCGCGTCGCGATCCACGACGGCTTTACCCTCGACGATCCTAAACGCCCGCGTAACTATTCGCCGCAGCAATATATGCGTAGCGAAGAGGAGATGTGCGAGCTGTTTGCCGACATCCCAGAAGCCCTTGCCAACACCGTTGAGATCGCCAAACGCTGTAACGTAACTGTGCGTCTTGGTGAATACTTCCTGCCGCAGTTCCCGACCGGGGACATGAGCACCGAAGATTATCTGGTCATGCGTGCAAAAGAGGGCCTGGAAGAGCGTCTGGCATTTTTATTCCCTGACGAGGAAGAACGTCTGAAGCGTCGCCCGGAATATGACGAACGTCTGGAGACTGAACTTCAGGTTATCAACCAGATGGGCTTCCCGGGCTACTTCCTCATCGTTATGGAATTTATCCAGTGGTCGAAGGATAACGGCGTACCGGTAGGGCCAGGCCGTGGCTCCGGTGCGGGTTCACTGGTGGCCTACGCGCTGAAAATCACCGACCTCGATCCGCTGGAATTTGACCTGCTGTTCGAACGTTTCCTTAACCCGGAACGTGTCTCCATGCCTGACTTTGACGTTGACTTCTGTATGGAGAAACGCGATCAGGTTATCGAACACGTGGCAGACATGTACGGTCGTGATGCGGTATCGCAGATTATCACCTTCGGTACGATGGCGGCGAAAGCGGTGATCCGCGACGTAGGCCGCGTTCTGGGGCATCCGTACGGCTTTGTCGATCGTATCTCGAAACTGATCCCGCCCGATCCGGGGATGACGCTGGCAAAAGCGTTTGAAGCCGAGCCGCAGCTGCCGGAAATCTACGAAGCGGATGAAGAAGTTAAGGCGCTGATCGACATGGCGCGCAAACTGGAAGGGGTCACCCGTAACGCCGGTAAGCACGCCGGTGGGGTGGTTATCGCGCCGACCAAAATTACTGATTTTGCGCCGCTTTATTGCGATGAAGAGGGCAAACATCCGGTCACCCAGTTTGATAAAAGCGACGTTGAATACGCCGGGCTGGTGAAGTTCGACTTCCTCGGTTTGCGTACGCTCACCATCATCAACTGGGCGCTGGAGATGATCAACAAGCGGCGGGCGAAGAATGGCGAGCCGCCTCTGGATATCGCCGCGATCCCGCTGGATGATAAGAAAAGCTTCGATATGCTGCAACGCTCGGAAACCACGGCGGTATTCCAGCTTGAATCGCGCGGCATGAAAGACCTGATCAAGCGTCTGCAACCTGACTGCTTCGAAGATATGATCGCACTGGTGGCACTGTTCCGCCCTGGTCCGTTGCAGTCAGGGATGGTGGATAACTTTATCGACCGTAAACATGGTCGCGAAGAGATCTCCTATCCGGACGTGCAGTGGCAGCATGAAAGCCTGAAACCGGTACTGGAGCCAACCTACGGCATCATCCTGTATCAGGAACAGGTCATGCAGATTGCCCAGGTGCTTTCTGGTTATACCCTCGGTGGCGCGGATATGCTGCGTCGTGCGATGGGTAAGAAAAAGCCGGAAGAGATGGCTAAGCAGCGTTCTGTATTTGCTGAAGGTGCAGAAAAGAACGGAATCAACGCTGAACTGGCGATGAAAATCTTCGACCTGGTGGAAAAATTCGCTGGTTACGGATTTAACAAATCGCACTCTGCGGCCTATGCTTTGGTGTCATATCAAACGTTATGGCTGAAAGCGCACTATCCGGCGGAGTTTATGGCGGCGGTAATGACCGCCGATATGGACAACACCGAGAAGGTGGTGGGCCTGGTGGATGAGTGCTGGCGGATGGGGCTGAAAATCCTGCCACCAGATATAAACTCCGGTCTTTACCATTTCCACGTCAACGACGACGGCGAAATCGTGTATGGTATTGGCGCGATCAAAGGGGTCGGTGAAGGTCCGATTGAGGCCATCATCGAAGCCCGTAATAAAGGCGGCTACTTCCGCGAACTGTTTGATCTCTGCGCCCGAACCGACACCAAAAAGTTAAACCGGCGGGTGCTGGAAAAACTGATCATGTCCGGGGCGTTTGACCGTCTTGGGCCACACCGCGCGGCGCTGATGAACTCGCTGGGCGATGCGTTAAAAGCGGCAGATCAACACGCGAAAGCGGAAGCTATCGGTCAGGCCGATATGTTCGGTGTGCTGGCCGAAGAGCCGGAACAAATTGAACAATCCTACGCCAGCTGCCAACCGTGGCCGGAGCAGGTGGTATTAGATGGGGAACGTGAAACGTTAGGTCTGTACCTGACGGGACACCCTATCAATCAGTATTTAAAAGAGATTGAGCGTTATGTCGGAGGCGTAAGGCTGAAAGACATGCACCCGACAGAACGTGGTAAAGTCATCACGGCTGCGGGGCTCGTTGTTGCCGCGCGGGTTATGGTCACCAAGCGCGGCAATCGTATCGGTATCTGCACGCTGGATGACCGTTCCGGGCGGCTGGAAGTGATGTTGTTTACTGACGCCCTGGATAAATACCAGCAATTGCTGGAAAAAGACCGCATACTTATCGTCAGCGGACAGGTCAGCTTTGATGACTTCAGCGGTGGGCTTAAAATGACCGCTCGCGAAGTGATGGATATTGACGAAGCCCGGGAAAAATATGCTCGCGGGCTTGCTATCTCGCTGACGGACAGGCAAATTGATGACCAGCTTTTAAACCGACTCCGTCAGTCTCTGGAACCCCACCGCTCTGGGACAATTCCAGTACATCTCTACTATCAGAGGGCGGATGCACGCGCGCGGTTGCGTTTTGGCGCGACGTGGCGTGTCTCTCCGAGCGATCGTTTATTAAACGATCTCCGTGGCCTCATTGGTTCGGAGCAGGTGGAACTGGAGTTTGACTAATACAGGAATACTATGAGTCTGAATTTCCTTGATTTTGAACAGCCGATTGCAGAGCTGGAAGCGAAAATCGATTCTCTGACTGCGGTTAGCCGTCAGGATGAGAAACTGGATATTAACATCGATGAAGAAGTGCATCGTCTGCGTGAAAAAAGCGTAGAACTGACACGTAAAATCTTCGCCGATCTCGGTGCATGGCAGATTGCGCAACTGGCACGCCATCCACAGCGTCCTTATACCCTGGATTACGTTCGCCTGGCATTTGATGAATTTGACGAACTGGCTGGCGACCGCGCGTATGCAGACGATAAAGCTATCGTCGGTGGTATCGCCCGTCTCGATGGTCGTCCGGTGATGATCATTGGTCATCAAAAAGGTCGTGAAACCAAAGAAAAAATTCGCCGTAACTTTGGTATGCCAGCGCCAGAAGGTTACCGCAAAGCACTGCGTCTGATGCAAATGGCTGAACGCTTTAAGATGCCAATCATCACCTTTATCGACACCCCGGGGGCTTATCCGGGCGTGGGCGCAGAAGAGCGCGGTCAGTCTGAAGCCATTGCACGCAACCTGCGTGAAATGTCTCGCCTTAGCGTACCGGTAGTTTGTACGGTTATCGGTGAAGGTGGTTCTGGCGGTGCGCTGGCGATTGGCGTGGGCGATAAAGTGAATATGCTGCAATACAGCACCTATTCCGTTATCTCGCCGGAAGGTTGTGCGTCCATTCTGTGGAAGAGCGCCGACAAAGCGCCGCTGGCGGCTGAAGCGATGGGTATCATCGCTCCGCGTCTGAAAGAGCTGAAACTGATCGACTCCATCATCCCGGAACCGCTGGGTGGTGCTCACCGTAACCCGGAAGCGATGGCGGCGTCTCTGAAAGCGCAGCTGCTGGCGGATCTGGCCGATCTCGACGTGTTAAGCACTGAAGATTTAAAAAATCGTCGTTATCAGCGCCTGATGAGCTACGGTTACGCGTAATTCGCAAATGTTCTGAAAAGGGTCACTTCGGTGGCCCTTTTTTATCGCCACGGTTTGAGCAGGCTATGATTAAGGAAGGATTTTCCAGGAGGAACACATGAACATCATTGCCATTATGGGACCGCATGGCGTCTTTTATAAAGATGAGCCCATCAAAGAACTGGAGTCGGCGCTGGTGGCGCAAGGCTTTCAGATTATCTGGCCACAAAACAGCGTTGATTTGCTGAAATTTATTGAACATAACCCTCGAATTTGCGGCGTGATTTTTGACTGGGATGAGTACAGTCTCGATTTATGTAGCGATATCAATCAGCTTAATGAATATCTCCCGCTTTATGCCTTCATCAACACCCACTCGACGATGGATGTCAGCGTGCAGGATATGCGGATGGCGCTCTGGTTTTTTGAATATGCGCTGGGGCAGGCAGAAGATATCGCCATTCGTATGCGTCAGTACACCGACGAATATCTTGATAACATTACACCGCCGTTCACGAAAGCCTTGTTTACCTACGTCAAAGAGCGGAAGTACACCTTTTGTACGCCGGGTCATATGGGCGGCACCGCATATCAAAAAAGCCCGGTTGGCTGTCTGTTTTATGATTTTTTCGGCGGGAATACTCTTAAGGCTGATGTCTCTATTTCGGTTACCGAGCTTGGTTCGTTGCTCGACCACACCGGGCCACACCTGGAAGCGGAAGAGTACATCGCGCGGACTTTTGGCGCGGAACAGAGTTATATCGTTACCAACGGAACATCGACGTCTAACAAAATTGTGGGTATGTACGCCGCGCCGTCCGGCAGTACGCTGTTGATCGACCGCAATTGTCATAAATCGCTGGCGCATCTGTTGATGATGAACGATGTAGTGCCAGTCTGGCTGAAACCGACGCGTAATGCGTTGGGGATTCTTGGTGGGATCCCGCGCCGTGAATTTACTCGCGACAGCATCGAAGAGAAAGTCGCTGCTACCACGCAAGCTCAATGGCCGGTTCATGCGGTGATCACCAACTCCACCTATGATGGCTTGCTCTACAACACCGACTGGATCAAACAGACGCTGGATGTCCCGTCGATTCACTTCGATTCTGCCTGGGTGCCGTACACCCATTTTCATCCGATCTACCAGGGTAAAAGTGGTATGAGCGGCGAGCGTGTTGCGGGAAAAGTGATCTTCGAAACGCAGTCGACCCACAAAATGCTGGCGGCGTTATCGCAGGCTTCGCTGATCCACATTAAAGGCGAGTATGACGAAGAGGCGTTTAACGAAGCCTTTATGATGCATACCACCACCTCGCCCAGTTATCCCATTGTTGCTTCGGTTGAGACGGCGGCGGCGATGCTGCGTGGTAATCCGGGCAAACGGCTGATTAACCGTTCGGTGGAGCGGGCGCTGCATTTTCGCAAAGAGGTCCAGCGGCTGCGGGAAGAGTCTGACGGTTGGTTTTTCGATATCTGGCAACCGCCGCAGGTGGATGAAGCCGAATGCTGGCCCGTTGCGCCTGGCGAACAGTGGCACGGCTTTAACGATGCGGATGCCGATCATATGTTTCTCGATCCGGTTAAAGTCACTATTTTGACACCGGGGATGGACGAGCAGGGCAATATGAGCGAGGAGGGGATCCCGGCGGCGCTGGTAGCAAAATTCCTCGACGAACGAGGGATCGTAGTAGAGAAAACCGGTCCTTATAACCTGCTGTTTCTCTTTAGTATTGGAATCGATAAAACCAAAGCAATGGGATTATTGCGTGGGTTGACGGAATTTAAGCGCTCTTACGATCTCAACCTGCGGATCAAAAATATGCTACCCGATCTCTATGCAGAAGATCCCGATTTCTACCGCAATATGCGCATTCAGGATCTGGCGCAAGGGATCCATAAGCTGATTCGTAAACACGATCTTCCCGGTTTGATGTTGCGGGCATTCGATACCTTGCCGGAGATGATCATGACGCCACATCAGGCATGGCAGAGGCAGATTAAAGGCGAAGTAGAAACCATTGCGCTGGAACAACTGGTTGGTAGGGTGTCGGCAAATATGATCCTGCCTTATCCACCGGGCGTACCGCTGCTGATGCCAGGAGAAATGCTGACCAAAGAGAGCCGCACAGTACTCGATTTTCTACTGATGCTTTGTTCCGTAGGGCAACATTACCCCGGTTTTGAAACGGATATTCACGGCGCGAAACAGGACGAAGACGGCGTTTACCGCGTACGAGTCCTAAAAATGGCGGGATAACTTGCCAGAGCGGCTTCCGGGCGAGTAACGTGCTGTTAACAAATAAAGGAGACGTTATGCTGGGTTTAAAACAGGTTCACCATATTGCGATTATTGCGACGGATTATGCGGTGAGCAAAGCGTTTTACTGCGATATTCTTGGTTTCACGCTGCAAAGCGAAGTCTATCGCGAAGCGCGCGACTCGTGGAAAGGGGATTTGGCGCTTAATGGGCAATATGTGATTGAGCTTTTCTCATTTCCGTTCCCGCCGGAGCGCCCCAGCCGACCGGAAGCTTGCGGCCTGCGTCATCTGGCTTTTAGCGTTGATGATATCGATGCGGCAGTGGCGCACCTTGAAAGCCATAACGTGAAGTGTGAAGCCATCCGTGTCGATCCATACACGCAAAAACGCTTCACGTTCTTTAACGATCCGGACGGGCTGCCGTTGGAACTGTATGAGCAGTAAGGCTTGTCATCGCCGCATTTGCCCGGTAACGTGCCGGGCATTGCTACTGTAAAATCGCACCATCATGACACTCACGCTCAATAGACAACTTCTCACCTCACGCCAGATTCTGGTGGCCTTTAGCGGCGGGCTTGACTCCACCGTTTTGCTGCATCAGTTGGTGCAGTGGCGGACGGAAAATCCGGGCGTCACTCTACGCGCTATCCATGTGCATCACGGTTTAAGTGCCAATGCCGATGCCTGGGTTAGGCATTGCGAGAACATCTGCCAACAGTGGCAGGTGCCGCTGGTGGTCGAACGCGTACAACTTGCGCAAGAGGGGCTGGGGATTGAGGCCCAGGCGCGGCAGGCGCGTTATCAGGCATTTGCCCGTACCCTATTGCCCGGCGAAGTGCTGGTCACCGCGCAACATCTCGACGATCAATGTGAAACCTTTCTGCTGGCGCTAAAACGCGGTAGCGGCCCTGCCGGGCTTTCGGCTATGGCGGAAGTTTCGGAGTTTGCCGGAACACGGCTTATCCGCCCGTTGCTCGCCCGCACGCGGGGGGAACTGGAGCAGTGGGCATTGGCGCATGGTTTACGCTGGATTGAAGACGAAAGTAATCAGGACGACTCATACGATCGTAACTTTCTGCGCCTGCGCGTAGTGCCGTTATTGCAGCAGCGTTGGCCGCATTTTGCCGAAGCAACGGCCCGCAGCGCCGCACTTTGTGCTGAACAAGAGAGCCTGTTGGATGAACTGCTGGCGGATGATTTAGCACACTGTCAATCGCCGCAGGGGACGCTGCAGATTGCGCCAATGCTGGCGATGAGTGATGCCCGCCGCGCGGCGATTATCCGTCGCTGGCTGGCAGGGCAGAATGCACCGATGCCTTCCCGCGACGCGCTGGTGCGCATCTGGCAGGAAGTGGCGCTGGCGCGGGAAGATGCTTCCCCCTGTTTACGTCTGGGCGCGTTTGAAATCCGCCGCTATCAGTCGCAACTGTGGTGGATTAAATCCGTTGCCGGGCAAAGCGAAACCATTGTGCCGTGGCAGACGTGGCTACAACCGCTGGAATTACTGGCGGGACTGGGAAGTGTACAGCTTACTGCGGGAGGCGATATTCGCCCTCCGCGTGCAGACGAAGCGGTCAGCGTGCGTTTCAAAGCGCCAGGATTGCTGCATATAGTCGGACGCAACGGCGGACGTAAGCTAAAGAAAATCTGGCAAGAGCTGGGTGTGCCGCCGTGGCTACGTGACACCACGCCACTGCTGTTTTATGGCGAAACGTTGATTGCGGCGGCAGGGGTATTTGTGACGCAAGAAGGTGTGGCTGAAGGTGAGAATGGCGTCAGTTTTGTCTGGCAGAAAACGCTTAGTTAAGTGAAAGCCGGATAAGACGCTTCAAACGTCGCATCCGGCGAAAGTCAATCAGGACTCGCTCACCACCACCGTACCGATTTCCGGGTGGCTAAAGCTGGTAATTTTATCCAGACGCAGCTCGCGGGTTGTACCAGCGGCCTCGACGACCAGATACTCCACATTTTTGCGGGAGACTAAATCGCTGGCCTTCGCCTGCAATTTTTCGCCATCTTTCAGCTCAAGTGTCAGCATTAAATGATGCTGGCAGGCGAGCTCAAGATTATCGTAATCATCACAATTGATTGGTTGATACGTATCATTCATTGACATAATCGCTCACCAGTAAGTTTGCCGCAGCGTATGCTGCTTTTTCCCTGACAGCCTCAGAAAGGGCGTCGTCGGCAGCCATTTCATTCAGCACTTTCAAAACGCAGCCCAGCGCGTCCGGAACGTATCCTAAGTCTCCGCTGGCGATTTCCGCGTACCGCTTGCGTATTAACTCACAATATTTTTCCACATGCCCTCCTGTCAGCACTCTGACTTAACCGTGGATGCAAGTCTAAGCCTACGAAGATAAACTCTGTTTCGCAAGGTGACTATACCACACTCATTTCTGCAATATCAGCGCCGCAACTGCACGTATTCCGTTACAATGGCCTCCTGATTCGAAAGGAGTTTTCTTATGGCGCTTAAAGCGACAATTTATAAAGCGACGGTTAATGTGGCCGATCTCGACCGCAACCAGTTTCTCGATGCCTCTCTGACGCTGGCGCGCCACCCTTCAGAAACCCAGGAGCGCATGATGCTGCGCCTGCTGGCGTGGCTGAAATATGCTGATGAACGTCTGCAATTTACCCGTGGTTTGTGTGCCGATGATGAGCCGGAAGCGTGGCTGCGTAACGATCATTTGGGCATTGATTTGTGGATCGAGCTGGGGCTGCCGGATGAGCGACGGATTAAGAAAGCCTGCACCCAGGCCGCAGAAGTAGCGCTGTTTGCCTATAATAGTCGGGCGGCGCAAATCTGGTGGCAGCAAAATCAGAGCAAATGTGCGCAGTTTGCCAATCTTTCCGTCTGGTATCTGGACGATGAACAACTGGCGAAAGTAAGCGCCTTTGCCGATCGTACCATGACGCTGCAGGCAACGATTCAGGATGGCGTGATCTGGTTATCGGATGATAAGAATAATCTGGAAGTGAACTTAACCGTCTGGCAACAACCTTCATGATTGTGATTTCCCGACATGTTGCTATCCCCGATGGTGAGCTTGAGATCACCGCCATTCGTGCGCAGGGCGCGGGCGGGCAGCATGTTAATAAGACCTCAACGGCTATTCATCTGCGTTTTGACATTCGGGCGTCCAGCCTGCCAGAGTATTACAAAGAGCGTTTGCTCGCCGCCAGCCATCATTTGATCAGCAGTGATGGCGTGATTGTCATTAAGGCACAGGAATACCGCAATCAGGAGCTCAACCGCGAAGCGGCGCTGGCCCGGCTGGTGGCAGTGATTAAAGATTTAACAACAGAACAAAAAGCCCGACGACCCACGCGGCCCACCCGCGCATCAAAAGAGCGCAGGCTGGCATCGAAAGCACAAAAATCAAGCGTGAAGGCGATGCGCGGCAAAGTGCGCAGCGGTCGGGAATAAAAAGAAGGAATGGATGGTGAAAAAAGCGATAGTGACAGCGATGGCTGTAATCAGCCTCTTTACTCTGATGGGATGTAATAATCGGGCCGAAGTCGACACGCTTTCTCCGGCGCAGGCTGCCGAACTGAAACCGATGCCGCAAAGTTGGCGCGGCGTGCTGCCGTGTGCCGATTGCGAAGGGATCGAAACCTCTTTGTTCCTCGAAAAAGATGGAACCTGGGTGATGAATGAACGCTATCTTGGTGCGCGTGAAGAGCCTTCCTCTTTCGCTTCCTACGGTACATGGGCGCGAACCGCTGACAAGCTGGTATTAACCGACAGCAAAGGTGAAAAGTCATATTATCGGGCGAAAGGCGATGCGCTGGAGATGCTCGATCGTGAAGGTAATCCGATTGAATCGCAGTTCAACTATACGCTGGAACCGGCGCAATCCAATTTACCCATGACGCCGATGACCCTGCGGGGCATGTATTTTTATATGGCTGATGCGGCGACCTTCACTGATTGCGCGACCGGAAAACGTTTCATGGTAGCGAATAATGCAGAGCTGGAGCGTGGCTACCTGGCGGCGCGCGGTCATAGTGAAAAACCGATGTTACTGTCAGTAGAAGGTCACTTTACGCTTGAGGCTAATCCGGATACCGGTGCGCCAACCAAAGTATTAGCGCCCGATACGGCAGGTAAATTTTACCCGAACCAGGATTGCAGTAGTTTGGGGCAGTAATTGAAAGCCGGAGCATTCTCCGGCTTTCATCACTGAGTCAGCCCAACAAAGCGACCCGCCTTGATATAAATCCCAGGCTTCAGGTGCCCAACATACTGTAACTGCGTTTCTGGCTTAAACGCAGAGACATCACCAATACGCATATGCATCAGATCGGCAGGGCTAATCCAGCCCGATTGCGCCAGTGTAAGCGGATGCCCGGCTTTGGCAAATGCATCAGTGACAAATTCCGAACAAAACCACGACTTTTTGTCTCCTTCGCCCACACTGCTTAACTGCGCTTTCGCCAGGCCGCTGACGCACTGTTGACGAAAATCCTCGGAGAACGGATTCAGTGAGCACATCTGGCGAGTCACCATAAAGGGAATAAATTCGACAATGCCGCGATAGTTGTAACCGCTATCTTTAATTTTGTTGGCGAATGCGGTGATTTCTGTGGCTTGTTGCGGGGTAAGATCCGGGACTCGTAAGACGAAAAGCTTATCGCTATGCTTCATCGCTTTTTTGAGGGAAACAATCTGGACGCCAGCGCCTGTCGCTTCTGCAACGTTATTTTCACCCAGATAGATTGCAACGTGACTCACAGAGGAAGTGCTGAAGACGCGGATTCCAAATGAGGTTACCCCAAGGCTTGAGGAGAACAGCAAATCGCCGGGTTTGAGATCAGGTTCCGTTATTTCTTTTATTGATTGTTCGGTAAAAGAGCTTTGATGCTGGAATTTGACTGCCCATGTTTTCGCCCCGGCATCTACCGCTGTGGCTGATGAGTCCGGCTGGCTGATATCTACGGTACAGGCCGAAAGGAAAAAAAGCAGGGGAGAAGCAGGCGGCAATGCGCCTTTGGTTTATCCATTTTATACAATCCATGTAAAAAAGGGCCCTGAAATTCAGGACCCTTTCTGGCATCAGCCTTTAATCTGTTTCACCAGATAATCGACGATGTCACCAGTTTTAATTAACTGTTTCTCGCCGTTACGACGATATTTATATTCGATATCGTCGTTGTCGAGGTTACGGTCGCCCAGCACAATAGTGTGCGGAATACCGATCAGTTCCATATCAGCAAACATCACGCCCGGACGCTCTTTGCGGTCATCCAGCAGCACTTCGATACCTTGTGCACGCAGTTCGCTGTACAGTTTCTCGGCCAGCTCCTGTACGCGGAAGGATTTATGCATGTTCATCGGCAGAATCGCCACCTGGAACGGCGCGATAGCGTCAGGCCATACGATGCCGCGTTCGTCGTAGTTCTGCTCAATTGCCGCAGCTACTACACGCGTTACCCCGATACCGTAGCAACCCATCGTCAGGATTTGGTTACGGCCATCTTCACCCTGTACGGAGGCTTTCAGTGCTTCAGAGTACTTAGTACCCAGCTGGAAGATGTGACCGACTTCGATACCACGTTTGATCAGCAGCGTACCCTGGCCATCCGGGCTTGGATCGCCAGCCACCACGTTACGGATATCAGCAATTTCTGGGGTAGCGACATCGCGATCCCAGTTGATGCCGAAGTAGTGTTTACCATCGATGTTAGCACCAGCAGCGAAATCACTCATCGCTGCAACGGTACGGTCAATCACCACCGGAATCGGCATGTTTACCGGACCCAGTGAACCCGGACCGGCTTTAACCACGGCACGAATTTCTTCTTCGGTCGCAAAAGTCAGCGGGCTTGCAACCTGCGGCAGTTTTTCTGCTTTAACTTCGTTCAGCTCGTGGTCACCACGCACCAGCAGCGCAACCAGCGGGAAGCTACTGCCTTCAACCGCTTTAACCAGCAGAGTCTTCACCGTTTTCTCAATCGGCAGATTGAACTGTTCAACCAGTTCCGCGATGGTTTTCGCGTTCGGCGTATCAACCAGCGTCATTTCCTGGGTAGCAGCAGCGCGCGGTTCTTTCGGCGCGATAGCTTCTGCCAGTTCAATGTTCGCTGCATAGTCAGAGGTGTCGGAGAAGACCACATCGTCTTCACCGCTCTGCGCCAGCACCTGGAATTCGTGAGAGGCGCTACCGCCGATAGAACCGGTGTCGGCCTGTACGGCGCGGAAATCCAGCCCCATGCGGCTGAAGATTTTGCTGTAGGCCGCATACATTGCATCGTAGGTTTCCTGCAGGGATTCCTGAGAAGTATGGAAAGAGTAAGCATCTTTCATCAGGAATTCGCGGGAACGCATGACGCCGAAACGCGGACGCACTTCGTCGCGGAACTTGGTCTGGATCTGATAGAAGTTCAGCGGCAGCTGTTTGTAAGAGCTAAGCTCGTTACGAATCAGGTCTGTAATAACTTCTTCATGAGTTGGGCCGAGTACGAACGGACGCTCGCCACGGTCAACAAAACGCAGCAGTTCCGGACCGTACTGTTCCCAACGACCACTCTCTTGCCACAAATCGGCTGGCTGAACCACCGGCATCGACACCTCGATCGCACCGGCGTTGTTCATCTCTTCACGCACGATGTTTTCGACTTTTTTCAGAACGCGCACGCCGGTCGGCAGCCAGGTATATAACCCGGAGGCCAGCTTGCGGATCATCCCGGCGCGCAGCATCAGCTGATGGCTGATCACCTCGGCGTCGGCAGGTGTCTCCTTGAGAGTGGAGAGCAGGTATTGGCTAGTACGCATGTTGTTACGGTTCCAGTTGGAAGGTAGAACAGGCTCAAGGCGAGCCTGGGACAAAAAAAGTGATTTAGTTTACCAGTGCAAAAGAAATGTCAAAAGAGAAGGGCGCGAATTTAACGCGGTTCCAGCGCAAAGACTTCAAAACCTGCGTCGGTGACGCGCCAGCGAACGTTAAAATCATGCAGCCAGACGGCATAGGTTTTGCCCGTTTCCTCACCTTTACGATAGGCCGGGCGCGGGTCCTGCGCCAGTACTTCGCGGATAAACAGCGTTAACTGCGGATAACGTTTCTCCAGCGTCAAAAGCTGCTTTTCGACCTCTGCGGTAAAGCTCACCGCCATCTCTGCCGCTGGCGCACTTTGCGCATAGCTGGCACTGGCATTTGGAAGCGATTCGGCAAAGGGGAGATAAGGTTTGATATCCACCACCGGCGTACCATCTACCAGATCCAGACTGCCGAGCTTCAGAATCACGCTGTCTTTATGGCAAACAACCTCTTTCAGCTCTACCAGCGACATACCAATCGGGTTAGGGCGGAAAGTGGAGCGCGTAGCGAAAACACCCATTCTGGCATTACCGCCGAGGCGCGGTGGACGCACAGTCGGACGCCAGCCGCCTTCCATCGTTTGATGAAAGACGAAAAGGATCCATAAATGGCTGAACGCTTCCAGGCCGCGAACGGCGTCGGCCTGGTTGTAGGGAGCAATGAGATGCAGTTCGCCGTTGGCGCTTTTTACCAGACCTGGCTGGCGCGGAACGGCGAATTTTTCTTTATAGGGCGAGCGAATAACGCCTATTTGCTCGAACTGGAAACTGCTCATTTCGCCGTAATGTTAAGCGCAGAACCGATACATACAGCCTGACGATAGCAGCCTGGCGTACCGCTGGTGACTTCGCAGCTATGCAGTAATACCGCATTGGCCTTCATTTTCGAGGCGTTGATTTGCATCCGCTTACGTGCGGTTGGAATGCTCGGCGGAGAGTCCTGATTGGAGGCCTGGCAAGAATCGCCACTGACTTCACCGAGATCGCGGAACGGTTTGCCGACTAATTCTTCTGCATTGGTATAAATTCGGACCGGCGCGGCGCGCGGCGCTTTCGGTTTTGCAGGCTCCGCTTTCGGCTGGGGTGCAGTGCTTTGAACGGGTTCGACAGGGGATCTGCTTAACATGGAACAGCCGCTTAGCATGAGTGCTACTAAACAGATCGGTAAAGCACGCATAGTATTTCCTCAATGTATGATCAAAACGTCAATATTGAATCAGGAGCTTGTAAAAATGACAAGACGGGCAAGCGCCCGTCCTGAATGATATTACAAATTGTGGAAACAGCCTAAAAATTACCAGCCTTTAACAGCGCCGCCGTTAAACACTTTGTTTGCTGCTTCGTAAACTTCGTCAGACTGATAAGCCTGGACGAATTTCTTCACGTTCTCGGCGTCTTTGTTATCTTCACGCGTTACGATCAGGTTTACGTACGGGGAGTCTTTATCTTCGACAAAGATACCGTCTTTCGCCGGAGTCAGGCCAATCTGGCTGGCATAGGTGGTATTGATAACTGCCAGAGCGATTTGCGCGTCGTCCAGAGAGCGAGGCAGCTGCGGTGCTTCCAGCTCAACAATTTTCAGATTTTTTGGGTTCTCAACAACATCAAGAACGGTCGGCAGCAGGCCAACACCATCTTTCAGTTTGATCAAGCCCACTTTTTGCAGCAGCAGCAGAGAACGGCCAAGGTTAGTTGGGTCGTTTGGCACGGCAACCTGCGAACCATCCTGCAATTCATCCAGTGATTTGATTTTCTTGGAGTAACCAGCAATCGGATAAACAAAAGTGTTGCCTACTGCGACCAGTTTGTAGCCACGATCTTTCAGTTGCTGATCAAGGTACGGTTTATGCTGGAAGGCGTTGGCGTCGATATCGCCTTTGCTCAATGCCTCGTTTGGCAGAACATAGTCGTTGAAGGTTACCAGCTCAACGTCCAGACCATATTTGTCTTTCGCAACTTTCTGCGCGACTTCTGCAACCTGCTGTTCGGCACCAACAATCACGCCGACTTTAATGTGGTTTGGATCTTTTTCATCCTGACCGCAGCCTACCAATGCCAGTGATCCAATCAGGGCTCCCACTGCCGCAAAGGTTTTGAATTTGAACGCCATACCTTATTCCTTCTTCAATTATTTATGTTGTGTTGAACGTTACTTGCGAGTGACAGCCCGGACGATGCGGTCGCCTGCGAACTGAATTAAATAAACCAGAATGACCAGCAATACCAGTACCGTATTCATCACCGTCGCGTTGTAGCCGATGTAGCCATACTGATAGCCAATCTGACCTAAACCACCGGCACCGACTGCACCACCCATCGCGGAATAACCGACCAGGGTAATCAGGGTGATAGTCGCAGCATTCACCAGACCCGGCAATGCTTCCGGTAACAGCACTTTACGGACGATCTGCATCGGCGTGGCACCCATTGCGCGGGAAGCTTCAATTAGCCCGGTTGGGATCTCCAGCAGAGCGTTCTCGACCATACGGGCAATAAACGGTGCTGCACCAACGGTTAACGGAACAATCGCTGCCTGCAAACCAATCGATGTACCAACAATAACGCGGGTAAACGGAATCATCCATACCAGCAAGATAATGAACGGGATGGAACGGAAAATGTTCACAATCGCAGAAACGGTACGATACAGCTTCGCGTTAGCAATAATTTGCCCCGGACGCGTGACATAAAGCAGGACGCCAACCGGCAGACCAATCACAAACCCAAAAAATCCGGATACGAAGGTCATTGCCAGCGTTTCCCATACGCCACGAACCAGCAGCCACATCATCGGCTCAGACATAACCCAGTACCTCTACTTTTACATGGTGTTCCTGCAGCCAGGCAATGGCGGCTTGCGTATCTTGTTGTGTGCCGTGCATTTCAGTCAGCATGATGCCGAACTTAACGCCACCGGCGTAATCCATCTGCGCGCTAATAATGTTGTTGTTGACGTTGAAACGACGCGCGGTTTCAGAAAGCAGTGGGGCATCGACCGATTGACCGGTAAACTCCAGACGCAGCATCGGCACGCAGTCAGTGAATGGCTCCGCTTGCAGACGTTCCTGGTAATCTTCCGGGATATCCAGATGCAGGGTCGACTGAATAAACTTCTGCGCCAGCGGCGTTTTCGGATGCGAGAACACTTCACTTACCGTGTCCTGCTCGATCAGTTCGCCATTACTGATGACCGCCACGCAATCACAAATACGCTTCACAACGTCCATTTCGTGGGTGATCAACAGAATCGTCAAACCCAGACGGCGGTTGATGTCTTTCAGCAGTTCGAGAATAGAACGTGTCGTTGCCGGATCCAGCGCGCTGGTGGCCTCATCACACAGCAATACTTTGGGATTGCTGGCTAACGCACGGGCAATCGCCACACGCTGTTTCTGCCCACCGGAAAGATTCGACGGGTAGCTATCATGCTTATCGCCAAGACCAACCAATGACAGCAATTCCGTCACGCGACGTTTGATCTCATCTTTCGGTGTGTTGTCCAGCTCCAGCGGCAGAGCCACGTTGCCAAAAACAGTACGTGAAGAGAGCAGGTTAAAATGCTGGAAAATCATACCAATCTGGCGGCGAGCTTTGGTCAACTCGGATTCTGACAGCGTGGTCAGTTCCTGGCCATCGACCAGCACGCTACCCTCGGTTGGGCGCTCCAGCAGGTTTACACAACGTATAAGCGTACTCTTACCCGCGCCTGAGGCACCGATAACGCCATAAATTTGTCCAGCTGGCACATGCAGGCTGACGTTGTTCAATGCCTGGATGGTGCGGGTGCCCTGGTGGAACACTTTGGTGATATTCGAAAGTTTTATCATTGATTATTTATTATCGTCATTAAGTTAGTCGTGGCATTTCGAATGCCTGGAACGGGCAACGCCGTCAATGAAATGGATGTTAAGGCATCCAGACGTCTAAATCAATCAGGTTTATGCGAAGAGCACTTTCTTGCTGGTCGAAACATGCGATACTAGCGTCACATGCCTTATTAAGGAGCTATAAAAGGTGGCGAAGAGCGTACCCGCAATTTTTCTTGACCGTGATGGCACCATTAATGTCGATCACGGCTATGTCCATGAGATCGACAACTTTGAATTTATCGACGGTGTTATTGACGCCATGCGCGAGCTAAAAAAAATGGGCTTTGCGCTGGTGGTAGTAACCAACCAGTCTGGCATTGCTCGCGGTAAATTTACTGAAGCACAGTTTGAAACGCTGACCGAGTGGATGGACTGGTCGCTGGCGGACCGCGATGTCGATCTGGATGGTATCTATTATTGCCCGCATCATCCGCAGGGTAGTGTTGAAGAGTTTCGCCAGGTCTGCGACTGCCGCAAACCACATCCGGGGATGCTTTTATCGGCACGCGATTATTTGCATATTGATATGGCCGCTTCTTATATGGTGGGCGATAAATTAGAAGATATGCAGGCAGCGGCTGCGGCGAACGTGGGAACAAAAGTGCTGGTGCGTACGGGTAAACCTGTTACGCCTGAAGCAGAAAACGCGGCGGATTGGGTGTTAAATAGCCTGGCAGACCTGCCGCAAGCGATAAAAAAGCAGCAAAAACCGGTGTAATGATTAAAAGATGAGCGGTTGAAATAAAAATGCATTTTTCCGCTTGTCTTCCTGAGCCGACTCCCTATAATTCGCCTCCATCGACACGGCGGATGTGAATCACTTCACACAAACAGCCGGTTCGGTTGAAGAGAAAAATCCTGAAATTCAGGGTTGACTCTGAAAGAGGAAAGCGTAATATACGCCACCTCGCGACAGTGAGCTGAAAGCCGCGTCGCAACTGCTCTTTAACAATTTATCAGACAATCTGTGTGGGCACTCGAAGATACGGATTCTTAACGTCGCAAGACAATAAATGAATACCAAGTCTCAAGAGTGAACACGTAATTCATTACGAAGTTTAATTCTTTGAACATCAAACTTTTAAATTGAAGAGTTTGATCATGGCTCAGATTGAACGCTGGCGGCAGGCCTAACACATGCAAGTCGAACGGTAACAGGAAACAGCTTGCTGTTTCGCTGACGAGTGGCGGACGGGTGAGTAATGTCTGGGAAACTGCCTGATGGAGGGGGATAACTACTGGAAACGGTAGCTAATACCGCATAACGTCGCAAGACCAAAGAGGGGGACCTTCGGGCCTCTTGCCATCGGATGTGCCCAGATGGGATTAGCTAGTAGGTGGGGTAACGGCTCACCTAGGCGACGATCCCTAGCTGGT